>JBGSWY010000076.1:0-2047 GCA_041751715.1 Burkholderiaceae bacterium | reverse complement strand
CGTCGGCGGCGGCGCGCCGTCGCCGTCGGAGCTGCCGCAGCTCGCGAGTATCCCGCCGATGCCGGCGGCGGACAGGCACACAACAACACAACGTTTCCAGAGGCTGGGCGAATTCATCTCGGCTCCTTGTTAGGTGCTGGTGACGGTAGTTTGAACAGGCATCCTGGTCTTTCGACAGGCTCGCATCTCGTTGCAGCCGATTAGCGTCGCCTGGAAGCTGCCGGTCAGCAGCGCGCCGTCCGGCGGAACGCTGCAGGCGTTACGCCGGTGTGCTGACGAAATAAAGTCGTGAAATGCGATTGATTTGCAAAGCCACAGGAGTATGCAATCTGCGAAAGCGGAACGTCCGAGCCGCCCAACAACCCCCTGCTGCGGGCGATTCGCCGCTCAATGAGATAAGCGTGCGGTGTGCTGCCCGTCTCGGCCTTGAACGCACGGGCGAAGTGAGTCGGAGACAAATGCGCGACGGCCGCCATCTCCACTAATCGAATGTCCTCTGCCAGGTGCGCCTCGACGTAATCTGCGATCCGGCGGACCAGACGTGCACCGCCTGCTTTAACTTCTTCGCGCGAACACCCACACCGGGCCCGGCTGAGCAGGAGTGCCACGATCGCCAGCACACCGCTGTCGAGCAACAGCGATACCGCCCCATTGTGAACAGTCGCCTCGCGCCACATGCGATGGGCCAGATCGAACAGCAGGGGATCGAAGAAAGGCGTTTCATAGACCGGCCCGAGGTGCGCGCCCAGGTTATCCGCGCCGGTCGCCTGCCGCAGGGCTTCCACCGGCAGTGCGAGGATGAGCAAGTTATTGTCGCCGCGGATGTCGTAGTCGACATCCACGTTGGCGGGTGCCACCACGGTCAGTGGAGTGCGGGTATCGATGCCGATCCAACGATCGCCAAGGTGATACCGCGCCGCCTTCGTGGGATCTGTCTTTTGGCGTATGCCAACTAGCAGATCGGGTGTGCCGCGATCAGTGAAATCATGCGGGCCCTGCTCCACCTGAAGCAGGCTCAACCCGAAAGACCCTCCTCCTCTGACTTCGTGCCGAAAAGCACCATAGCTCGAGGCTCGGTAAAAGTCGGCATACGATGCGAATTCTTGCGCCACACACCCTCGCGTCGTGGATCGTGCGACGGTTGGCGTTAGACCATGCGTCGGCTTTAGATGCCATCGAAAGCAAGCTGTGTGCCTTGACGTGGCGCTCCATCGAGCGCTGCCACGGGAAGCGCCCGTGAGGGTGCTTAACGCGGATGCCCGGGGGTGAGACTCCCTGGCCGATGCCAGATCGCATCCACCGCCGCCACCACGGTAGCGGCGTCGAACGGCTTCTTGATGTGCCCCTCGAAACCGGCCTTGTGCGTGCGCGCGCGATCGGCGTCACTCACCAGACCCGACATGGCGACCACCGGCGGATGATTCGACGCAGTGCGATTTAATTCGCGCATGAACTCGTAGCCATCCATGCGCGGCATACGCAGGTCGCACAACACAAGATCAACCTCGGCAGCGGCGATCATGTCCAGCGCCGCGCGGCCATCGGGCGCCACCGCAACCCTGGCACCGAGAAGCTCCAGCAGCACTCGCAACGATTCGCGCGTGTCTGCGACGTCTTCGACCACCAGAACCGAAAGTCCGGCCAGCGCCAACGGCGAAAGCATTACCTCGATCGGCGCCGCCTGGTCCGGCACTGATGCCTCAGCCGTAACCGGAAGTTCGACCGTTACTTCGGTGCCCTGCCCGGCGCCCATGCTGGCAACGCTTACCGTTCCCTTGTGCAGCGCGATCAGGCGCTTCACCAGCGCCAGGCCAATGCCGAGACCGCCGAATTCGCGCCGTGTGCCCTGCTCCTGCTGGCGGAAAATATCGAACACGAACGGCATGAACTCGGGCGCAATTCCCGCGCCCGTATCCGTCACGACAACGCGTGCGGTTTCCGGGTCGCAGCTTAGGACGATGCGAATGCGGCCGCCGGCAGGCGTGAACTTCACCGCATTCGAAAGGACATTCCGGAAAACCTGTTGCAGCCGGCCGGAATCGCCTTC
>JBGSWY010000075.1:0-2328 GCA_041751715.1 Burkholderiaceae bacterium | reverse complement strand
ACTCGCACGCAAAGTTGCCGAGCGGCTGCCGGACGGCTACGCGACGCCGCTTGCCGACGGCACGCTGTTCGGTGATGCGCTGCTTGCGCCGACGCTGCTGTACTCGCCGGTGACCGAAGCGCTCGCCGCCGCCGGCATCGTCGCCCATTACTGCGTTAACATCACCGGCCACGGCTGGCGCAAGCTGATGCGGCATCCGGCCGATTTCACCTATCAGATCGATGCGGTGCCGCCCGTGCCGCCGGTGCTGCAGTTCATCCAGCGGCTTGCTGCAATCGACGATCGCGAGGCGTATGGGAACTTGAACATGGGCGCCGGATTCGCGTTGTTCGTCGCTCCCGAGGAAGCGGAACAGGCGGTGGACGTTGCCGCGCAAGCCGGTGTCCGCTCGTGGGTCGCGGGCGTGGTCAAGGCTGGAGCCAGGCAGGTGATCGTCGAGCCGCTACGACTGGCTTTCAGCGGCGAAGACCTGCACCTGCGCGCGTAGCGCACGCGCCACTGTTGAGGTGGATCGAACATGGGTTCGAGCACCTCTGCATCCACACTTCCAGTCCCCAGTTGGCCTGGAGTTTTCGGCATGAGCGACCTCGCGGCGTTCATGTTTTCTGGCGATCGTGACCTGGCTGCCGGCCGCGATCAGCGGCTAGACATGACGCCTCAGTACGAAGCTTCAGGTCGGTCACCCGACGGATTGCTCACCAAGCGCAGTGGCCGACGCAGGATCAATAACCGTGGCATCTGACATCGAGCGCAACCAGGTCATCTGGCGTTTCGCCAGCTGCCGCGTTGCGGCGATACCTGCTGAGCGAAACTCATCGTACGTGCATAGACCTTCAATGAAGGGCCAGGCCTGGCGGTAACCAACGCTGCGCATCGAAGGTAGATCGGGACGGAGATCGCCGCGCGCGCGCAGCGCGCAAACTTCGTCGACGAATCCAGCATCCAGCATCGCGTCGAAGCGTTGCGCGATCCGTTCGTGCAATTGGGCACGATCGGCGGGCAGCAGGGCGAATGTCCGGAGCTTTAGCACCTGTGCGACGTGGGCTGTAAGGTGCTTCGACATCGGCTTGCCGGTAACTTCGTAGATCTCGAGCGCGCGCTGAATGCGCTGGCTGTCGTTCGGCTCTAGCCGCGCGCCGGTCGCTGGATCGATTTGCGAGAGTCGCGCATGCAGCGCCGGCCAACCAAGTTCGCGTGCTTCGGCTTCGATTCGTTTGCGCACTACCGGTTCAGCCGATGGCAAATCGGACAACCCTTCGCGCAACGCCTTCGCATACAGCATTGTTCCGCCAACCAGCAACGGCAATTTGCCGCGGCCGCGAATTTCCCGAATCGCCACTGTCGCATCGCGCACAAACTCCGCGGCCGAATACGGGTCGCTCGGGTCGCGGATATCGATCAGGTGGTGCGGTACTGCTGCACGTTCCTCTGCGCTCGGCTTCGCGGTTCCGATGTCCATGCCGCGATACACCTGCGCCGAATCGACCGACACGATTTCGAGCGGGATCTTCGCCGCGAGCTGCATTGCCAGCGCGCTCTTGCCGCTTGCCGTTGGGCCGAGCAGCAGCACCGCATCGACCGCATCAGCCATGAATCGAGATGTCGCCGTCCCTGCGCACCAGCGTGAACGCAATCGCTGCCGATGCGAGGCCGCAGGCACAGATCGTTAGCGTCAGCGGATAGACGGTGCCGTTGTAGCTCGCGCCGATCCAGATGCCGATGCAGGTGGCGACGAGCATCATCGTGAAGCCGAGTAGAGCGGCTGCGGCGCCGGCCGCATGCGCGAACGGGGCGACTGCACCGGATTGCACCGGCGGCTGGATCAGGCCGTGCGACAGACCGATAAAGAACATCGGCACTCCGATGGCGGCCGGCATATGAACACCGGCCAGCGCGAGCGCGGCCATGGTGACGCCCGCTGTTGCCTGAAGCGTTGCGCCGGCGCATACCGTGCGTTGAATGCCATGCACGACCAGCAGCCGGCGGCAGACCAAAGTGCCGATCACATAGCCGAGCACCATCGCCGAGAACCAGAGCGCGAAGCTGATGGGCATCAGGCCCAGCACATCGATCAACACGAACGATGAGCCTGACAGGAACGCGAACAAGCCGGCATAAGTCGCCGCTGCTGCCAGTGTGTACGCGCGGAACGCGGGCGATCGCGCCACGCTCGCATACGTGCGCAGCATCGGAGCGAGCTTCAGTGCATGTGGATTGCGGCGCGTGTTCGTCTCTCTCAGCTTGAACGCCGCCACGCACGCGAGCACCAGCGAGAACGCCGCCAGCGCCGCAAACGAAGAACGCCAGCCGAAGCGCACGTAAAGAGCA
>JBGSWY010000074.1:0-2458 GCA_041751715.1 Burkholderiaceae bacterium | reverse complement strand
GTGTACATGTCCGCCAGCTTGCCCTGCATCAACTGAAATTCGCCGATCGACTGGCCGAACTGCTTGCGCTCGTGCACGTAGGGCAGCACGGCATCCAGGCACGCGCTCATGATGCCCAGCGGTCCGCCGGACAAAACTGCGCGCTCGAAATCGAGGCCCGACATCAGCACCTTCGCGCCGCCCCCCTCCTGACCGAGCACGTTCTCGTGCGGCACTTCGACGTTGTCGAACACCAGCTCGCCCGTGTGCGAGCCGCGCATACCGAGCTTGTCGAGTTTCTGCGCCACCGAGAAACCCTTCATGTTTTTCTCGACGATGAAGGCGGTCATACCGCGCGCGCCCATCTGCGGATCGGTCTTGCCGTAGACCACCAGCACGTCGCAATCGGGCCCGTTGGTGATCCACATCTTGGTGCCATTCAATACGAAGTGATCGCCCTTGGCGTCCGCGCGCAGGCGCATGCTGACCACGTCGGAGCCGGCGTTCGGCTCGCTCATCGCGAGTGCGCCGACGTGCTCGCCGCTGATCAGCCGGGGCAGGTACTTTTCTCTTTGTGCCTGGGTGCCGTTGCGCCGAATCTGGTTCACGCACAGGTTCGAATGCGCGCCGTATGACAATCCGACCGAGGCGCTGGCGCGCGAGATCTCCTCCATCGCGACGATATGCGCCAGATATCCCATCTGCGCGCCACCATATTCTTCCTCGACCGTGATGCCGAGCACACCCAGCTCGCCCATCTTGCGCCACAGGTCCATCGGAAACTGATCGGTCCGATCGATCTCGGCTGCGCGGGGGGCGATCTCTGCCTGCGCAAAGTCGTGTACGGCTTCGCGCAGCGCGTCGATATCGTCGCCCAGGCGAAAGTCGAGTCCGGGTAGTTGCATCGACAATCTAGGGCGCAGCGCGGCCGTCGGACAATCGAATCGCGCCGCGAATCAGCCGGTATATGACCCACAGCCAGACGATCGCTACTGCCAGACCGCCGAAAACGCCTGTGCCGATCAGCTCCCACGGAATATTGAAGTACTGATTGGCTCGCACCGCCTGCTCGATATCAAGCGCGTTTGGCACGATCACCGTCAGCATTGCACCGATGATCACGCTCCACGCGATCAGCCACCACCAGAATGTATGAATCAGCCAGCGGTAGTGCGAGGACAACAGCACCGGCACGTCATGACGCTTGACGTACGCCAGTATCAGCCCGATCAGCGTCGGCCAGATCAGGAACAGACCAATCCCGTACAGGCCGTAAGTGATGCCGAGCAGCGTGAAGTCCTGCGATGACGGAACCGGCTCGTTGGCGTTCGTCGTGCTCATCGTTGGGAGAGGTGGGTAAAACGGCGATGGTAGCGCTTCGCGCTACGCTGGTCGTGCTCCGCGCTACCCTTGCCCGATGACGCGCACGGCCACATCGATTCTGAAGAGCACCTTTGGCTACGACCAATTTCGCGGGTTCCAGTCGGAGGTCATCGAGCACATCGGCAATGGCGGCGATGCGCTGGTGCTGATGCCCACTGGCGGCGGAAAGTCGTTGACGTATCAGATTCCGGCGTTGCTGCGCACCGGCGTCGGCATTGTGGTCTCACCGCTGATCGCACTGATGCAGGATCAGGTCGCGGCGCTGGCCGAAGCGGGCGTGAGCGCGGCATTTCTGAACTCGAGCCTGTCGTCCGCAGAGGCCGCCAATGTCGAGCGCCGAATGCGCGCCGGCCAGCTCGATCTTGTCTACATCGCGCCGGAGCGTTTGATGAGTGAGCGTTGCCAGCGGCTATTGGCCGACGTTGAGCAGAGCGCCGGGCTGGCGCTGTTCGCGATCGACGAGGCGCATTGCGTCTCGCAATGGGGCCACGATTTCCGGCCCGAGTACGGGCAGCTGGCAATATTGCGTGAGCGCTTCGCTTCAGTGCCGCGCATCGCCCTGACCGCCACCGCCGATGCGCCGACGCGCCAGGAGATCATCGAGCGACTGCTGCACGAACCGCGAGTATTCGTGGCGAGCTTCGATCGGCCGAACATTCGCTACCGCATCGTCGAAAAGCGCGACCCGCGCGATCAGTTGCTGCGCTTCATACGTGATGAGCATTCGGCCGACGCCGGCATCGTGTACTGCCTGGCGCGTAATACCGTGGATGAAGTCGCCGCGTTTCTCTGCGCCAGCGGGATCGGCGCGCTGCCGTATCACGCTGGAATGGACGCTGCTGCGCGCTCCGCGAACCAGCGTGCGTTTCTGCAGGAAGACGGGCGCGTGATGGTCGCGACGATCGCCTTCGGTATGGGTATCGACAAGCCCGACGTGCGCTTCGTTGCCCATCTCGACATGCCGAAAAGCATCGAAGGCTACTTTCAGGAAACCGGCCGCGCTGGCCGTGATGGTGAGCCGGCCGATGCCTGGATGGCCTACGGATTGGCAGACGTGGTGCAACAGCGGCGCCTGATCGAGATGTCGGAGGCGGAC
>JBGSWY010000073.1:0-9605 GCA_041751715.1 Burkholderiaceae bacterium | reverse complement strand
GTGCAGAACGATCATGTGTCGGTGGATCGCATCACCGCGCTGATCGAGCAGGCGCGCGAAATCGGAATGTCGCGCGTGGCGGTGATTGCCGAAGCCGGTTATGAACCCGGCGCCAAGGAAATCGCGAAGCGCCGGCATGTGAGGCTGATCGACCGCACCACTATGGAAGCTGAATTGTCGGAGCTGCAATTGCCCACCGCCGCCAAGATCATCGCGGTCGCGCGCACGCGCTCATCGGCCGAATCGTCTGCTGCCTAACAGCCGCGGGCTGTTAACGTTTCTTCGCTTCAATCTCGGTCAGCTTCCGCTCCAGATCCTCCAGCTTCGCGCGCGTTTTCGCCAGCACCTTCGTTTGCGTGTCGAACTCCTCGCGCGTGACAAGCTCAAGTCGCGCGAACTGCTGCGTCAAAAGCGCTTTCACATTCTTCTGCATGTCGGCTGCCGGCGTATTGCGCATCAACGCGGCCAGCCGGTCCTGCAGATCATCCAGAAACGAAACCTTGTCCATGGCGCGAATTTAACCTACTCACAGTGGGCTCCCACGCGATGCGCCGCAGCCGTGCGTGCATGCACTGCGAGTGTGCGCACGTTTTGACTAAGTGGTTGATTTGCACCGCAAGCGAGCATTTTGGCGCTGCAGCAATTGGCATGCATGTTGCGAAGGGTTCCCCGAACATTTAACAAACAGGGGAAAACATGAGGAAAGCGTTGGTTGCTGCTGCAATCGCGATGGGGTCAGCCGGCTTTGCACCTTTGGTATCAGCGCAAACCGCCGGGCCCGCACCCGAATTCACTTTCACCGGCAATGCCGGACTGTTCAGCGACTATCGTTTCCGCGGCTTTACGCAGACTGACTACAAGCCGGCGTTTCAGGGGGGCATCGACTTCGCGCACCAATCCGGGTTCTATCTCGGCAACTGGAACTCGAATGTCGAACAGCTGCTGTACAACGGCGCGTCGCTCGAAATGGATTTCTACGGCGGCTACAAGACCACGCTCGGTGCCTTCGGCATCGATGTCGGCGTGATTTATTACTACTACCCGGGGACCAACAAGTTCCAGCCGGGGTTGGACGCAGAAAACTTCGAGGCGTACATCGGCGGCTCGTACGGGCCCGCGTCACTCAAGTACTACTACTCATTCACCGATTTTTTCGGCCTGAACAGCGACGCGTTTCCGGTGGGCACAGTTCCACCCGGCATCGACACGGAGGGTTCGCAATACCTTGATCTGACCGTCACGGTGCCGTTCGACGGGGGATGGTCGCTTGTGGCGCATGCTGGTTGGCAGCGGGTTGAAAACGGAAGGCAACTGGGACTCTCCGAGAAGGACTATTACGACTACAAGGTAGGGGTCAACTACGACATCGGCGGTTCGGGGTGGATCGCCGGCCTGGCGGTCGTCGGCACCAGCGAGAAGAGGTTCTTTACTGTCGGCGATCTTTCCGAAGGTGGCGGCAAGACAAGCGCCGTCGTGTCGTTGACCAAGACGTTCTAAGGGCAATCAAACGATGAAACTCATCACCGCCATTATCAAGCCGTTCAAGCTTGACGAGGTGCGTGAAGCGTTGTCCGCCGTCGGCGTGCAGGGCATCACGGTCACCGAGGTCAAGGGCTTTGGCCGGCAAAAGGGACACACCGAGTTGTACCGCGGCGCCGAATACGTCGTCGATTTTCTGCCGAAGGTGAAGATCGAAGCCGCGGTCGGTGAAGACATCGTCGAGCGGGCGATCGAAGCGATCGAAGGCTCTGCGCGCACCGGCAAGATCGGCGACGGCAAAGTCTTTGTGTTCGATCTCGAGCATGTGCTTCGTATCCGAACCGGCGAAACCGGCAAGGACGCGCTCTAACCACGATGAGGATGACGATGAAGAAGACAATGGTCATGCTCCTCGCTGCAGGGGCGTTTTCACTCGGTACCGCGTTCGCGCAAACGACTCTGGCGCAAACAGATGCTGCGAAGACAGAACCGCCGAAGGCCGAGGCACCCGCCACGTTGCCTGCTGCAGCGCCTGCTGCGCCGGCCGCGACCGACGCTGCCGCTCCAGCATCCGCAGTGGCGAAACCCCCCAGTATCAACAAGGGCGACACCGCGTTCATGTATGTGGCGACGATTATGGTCATCCTGATGACCATTCCGGGGCTGGCGCTGTTCTACGGGGGGCTGGTGCGCTCGAAGAACATGCTCTCGGTATTGATGCAGGTGTTCGTCACGTTCGCGATGATCGCAGTGCTGTGGATGATCTACGGCTACTCGCTCGCGTTCACCGGCGGCGGGCAGTTCATCGGCGGGTTCTCTAAGATGTTCCTGTCCGGTATTACGCCCGAATCGGCGGCGGCGACGTTCAGCAAGGACACCTACATACCGGAGCTGATGTTCGTCGCGTTCCAGTGCACGTTCGCTGCGATCACCTGCGCGCTGATCGTCGGCGCATATGCGGAGCGCATGAAGTTTTCCGCGGTGCTGCTGTTCATGGCGCTGTGGTTCACGTTCAGCTATCTGCCGATGGCGCACATGGTCTGGTACTGGGACGGCCCCGACGCGATCACCGATGCGGCCACGCAGGCCTCGGTCGGCGCATCTGCCGGATGGCTATGGGCCAAGGGCGCGCTCGACTTCGCCGGCGGCACCGTCGTGCATATCAACGCAGGTATCGCCGGTCTGGTTGCTGCGTACGTGCTCGGCAAGCGGATCGGTTACGGGCGTGAATCGATGGCTCCGCACAACCTGACGTTAACGATGGTGGGTGCGGCGATGCTGTGGGTCGGCTGGTTCGGATTCAATGCCGGCTCCAACCTCGAAGCCAACGGCGTGGCGGCAATGGCGTTCGTCAACACCTTGTTCGCAACGGCGGCGGCGGTGCTCACCTGGACGTTTGCCGAGTGGATGATCAAGGGCAAACCATCGATGCTGGGCGCAGCGTCCGGCGCGGTGGCGGGCCTGGTGGCAATCACGCCGGCGTGCGGCTTTGTCGGCGTGATCGGCGGACTGGTGATCGGCGCGGTGGCGGGCGGCGTCTGCTTCTGGGGTGTGACCAGCCTGAAGAAAATGCTCGGCGCGGATGATGCGCTCGACGTGTTCGGCGTGCACGGTATCGGGGGCATCACCGGTGCATTGCTGACCGGCGTGTTCGCCTCGCCGTCGCTGGGCGGGCTGGGCATCTGCAATTACGTCACCAATACGTGCGGGGCTGCGGATGACTTTCCCGGCATCGGCGCGCAGGTATGGATTCAGTTCCAGGCGGTTCTGACGGCGGTCATTCTGTCGGCGGTTGTCTCGTTTGTCGCGCTTTACATCGTCAAGATGATCGTCGGCGTCAGAGTCAACGAAGAGGAAGAGCGCGAAGGTCTGGACACCACGTATCACGGTGAATCGGCGTACAAGATGTAGCCATCAGATTGTGTCTCCCCAGTGCGCCCGGCCGCATCACGCGGCCACGTACCGAAGGTCAGGCGGTTTCAGGCACCTCACGCGAGGTGCCTTTTTTTCGCGCCGTATTCTGCTCAGAGCACTTCGTTGAATAGGTAATACACATTGTCGATGAGCTTGTGACGCCAGCCTCGTCTGCGCCAGGCTTCGAGCTTGATCTCCTGACACTGCGGAGCGTACTTCTCGAAAATATCGTCGAGCCGCTTCGCCGTCGCGGCATCCTTGAAGCCCAGCGTGATCTCATCGTTGATCTCGAACGACCGGTCATCGAAGTTCGTCGATCCGATCGCGCACCAAACACCGTCAATCGTCATCACTTTCTGGTGCAGCAGCGTCGACGGATACTCGAACAGCCGCACCCCACAGCGCAGCAGCTTCTCGAAGTTCCGATGCCCTGCGTGCTGCACCATCGGATTGTCCGAACCACCGGTAGACGGCATCATCACCCGCACGTCGACGCCGCGGGCCACCGCGGACCCGAACGCCTCGATGGCCTCCGGCTCGGGGATGAAGTACGGGTTCTGGATCCAGATCCGCTCTCGCGCCAGGCAGATCACCGTGTGGTGCAGGATTTTCACCGTGGGCGCCGAACCTTCCGGCTTCACGTAGGCGGCGTGAACCGTGATCGTGCCGGCGCGCTCCAATTGCGGAAACACACTGTCGCCCATGAAGAGCTCGCCGGTCTGTCCCACCCAGTTCTCGCTGAACGCCGCCTGCACGCTGTGCACGATAGGTCCGCGCAGCCTGACGCTCACGTCCGCGAAGTGGTCCTTGTCCTCGGCGTTGCCGAGCCAGGTATCGACGATGCAGTGACCACCGAGCAACGCAACCTTGCCATCGACCACGACGAGCTTCCGATGGTCACGCTCGTTCATCACGCCGATGTTGCGGATGTGCCATTCATGAAACTTCTCCAGCTTGCATCCCGCCTCCTTCATCTGCCGCTCGGTGGACTTGCCCATCTTCTTCGCTCCAACGGCATCGAGCAGCACGCGGACGGTCACGCCTGCGCGGGCCCGTGCGCAGAGCGCGTCGGCAACACGCTTGCCCAGCACACCCTCCTTCCACAGGAAGTTCTCGAAGTGAACGGAGCGCTGCGCCGCTGCGATCTCCTCGACCAGCACGTCGAAGAAAGCGCCGTTTTCGAAAACCTCGACGCTGTTGCCTTCCACCGCCGCGCTGAGCGTGAGACCGGCGAGTGACGGCATCAGGTCGTCGATGGCCGCGTCGCACTCGACGTGCAGCGTCGGATTGCGGTGGCGCTTCATCGACCAGATCACCACGACAAAGAAGCTGACGACGCCCAGGATGATCAGCACCGCTACCGCGGGGATCGTGGCTGTTCCAAACTCGCTCATGCAAAGCTCCTCGGGTTGCCGTGACAAGAATCATCTCATCACCCTATAAAATCCCGCTTCGCCTGCGGATGTGCGGCGAATCCCGGCACTGCGACGGCGTCTGGCACGCGCGGCGGCCCATCTTTGTTATCACAACAGGCGGAGCGATCGCGTGTCATCGGCAATCATCGGCAACAGGCCGCACACAAGCGACACTTCGGGTGATGCGGAAGCTGCGGCCGATTCAACTGCGATACGGGTCATCACGCTGAACGCACATCAGGGGTTCAGCGCGCTGCGACGCCGCAACGTGCTGTCGCAGATCCGCGACGCGCTGCGCGTGGCCGGCGCCGACCTGGTTTTTTTGCAGGAAGTCGGCGGCGCCGACGATGCGGAGATCTCGACTCATCAGTACGAGGTCCTGGCCGATCGGGTCTGGCCGCAACATGCGTATGGGCGCAATGCAGTATCAACCGGTGGCCATCACGGCAATGCACTGCTGTCGAAGTACCCGATCCTGCACTGGGAGAACATCGATGTATCGGTCGACGAGGACGCCGAGGCTCGCGGAATACTGCACTGTGTGCTCGACGTTCCGCACGCGCCGCAGCTACACGCGATATGCGTGCATTTCGGGCTGCGCGAATCGCACCGGAAGCGCCAGATCGAAAGCCTGCTTGACATGATCGCGGGCACGATCCCCAGCGACGCGCCGCTGGTGATCGCCGGCGACTTCAATGACTGGCGCGGGCGTGCGCACCAGCGGTTGCTGCGCGACTCTTCGCTCGAAGAGATCCACGCCAGTGCGAACGGACATCCGGCGCGCACTTTTCCGGCGGGGCTGCCGCTGCTGCGGCTCGACCGCATCTACGTCCGCAATCTGCGCCATCGGCCGCTGCAGCTGCCGCGGCGTCCGTGGGCGACGCTGTCGGATCACGCGCCGCTGGCCGGCGAGGTGCGAGTGTGAAGCTCAAGCTCGAATGGATCAGCGGCAACCGCGTCGACTTGCTCGAAAACGGCGACGCATACCTGCCGGCGGTCTTTGGGGCCATCGACGCGGCGGAGCACGAGGTCGTGATTGAGACCTTCATCCTGTTCGAAGACGCGGTGGGTCTCGACCTGCAGCAACACCTGGTTGATGCCGGCCGTCGTGGCGTCGAAGTCGATCTGACGGTCGATGGCTTCGGCTCGCCCAACCTTTCCGACGCCTTTATCGCCGCCTTGACCGACGCCGGCGTTCGCCTGCATGTCTATGAGCCGACACCGTTCGTACGCCACCTGAATCCGCTGCGCCGGCTGCATCGCAAGATCATTGTCGTCGATGGGCGGATTGCCTTCGTCGGCGGCATCAACTTATCCGAAGATCACCTGGAGAGTTTCGGCGCCAAGGCCAAGCAGGACTACGCGGTCCGCATCGAAGGTCCGGTAGTCGAGCGCATCCATCGCTTCGTGCGCGAGGCATTGGCGCCGGTGCAGCGCCATCTGAAAGCGCGCAGTGATGATCAGGCCGCGAGTGCGGTCGCTGCAGCCAGGCAGCAGGCGGCGGCGCTAGCCCGCGCCGACGTGGCATTTGTCACCCGCGACAATCGTCATCACCGCACCGACATCGAGCGCGCCTACCGAATGGCGATTCGCTCCGCGCGCGACACGGTGCTGATCGCCAACGCGTACTTCTTCCCTGGTTTTCGGCTGCTGCGTGACCTGCGCCGCGCTGCGTCCCGCGGCGTGGCTGTAGATCTGATCCTGCAGAACAATCCAGATGTGCCTATCGCACGAGTGGCCGGGCGGCTGCTGTATGGAAGCCTGATCAAGGATGGCGTGACGATTCACGAATACTGTCGCCGTGAGATGCACGGCAAAGTGGCGGTGGTCGACGGCATCTGGAGCACTGTCGGTTCGAGCAATCTGGACCCGCTTAGCCTGTCGCTGAATCTCGAAGCCAACGTTCTGATCCGCGACGCCGAGTTCGCCGCCAAGTTGCAGCGACGCCTGCAGCATTTGATGGCACACGATTGCGAGCAAACGAAGCCCGAGGCACTGCCGCAGCTGACGATGTGGCGCTATCTGATGGTGTCTCTGGCGTATCACGTCTCGCGCAGTTTCCCGCGCTGGCTGAGCGCGCTGCCGTACTTCGGCTCACGCATCCGTTCTTTCATTCGCGGACGGCGTATCGATACCAATTCGGCGGTCGATGCGTCGACCAGCGGGGACTGAGCGTCATGACAGCGCGCCGGTCGAAGCCGAAAAATAGTTCCAGTCACGCGGCGGCGTCGCGCTGGCGCCAGGCCTGGCCCCGGGTGAGACAAGTTCTGTTGATCGCCTTTGCGCTGGCTGTGCTCGGGCTGATCGCCTGGCGCGCGCGCGAGATCGACTGGAACGACGTGCTAGCCGCGCTGCGCGCGCTGCCGCTGACGACCATGGGGCTGGCCGCCGTGATCGCGGTCGCCGCGCACGCTGCCTACATCAGCTACGACCTGCTGGCGCGCCGCTATACCGGACACCGGCTCGGCGTCGGCCGAACGCTGGCAGTGGCGGGAGTCAGTTTCGCGTTCAACCTGAATCTCGGTGCGCTGGTCGGCGGTGTCGCACTCCGCTACCGGCTGTATAGCCGTTTCGGTCTGGATGCTTCAGTGATCACGCGGATTGTCGGCTTCAGCCTGCTGACAAACTGGATCGGCTACTCGGCGCTGGCCGGCGCCGCGTTCGCCAGCGGCCTGGTTGAATTGCCCGACGATGCGCCTATCTCTGGCGCCGCGCTGCGCGTTATAGGCATTTTCCTGCTGCTGGTCGTCGCTGCGTACCTGGCCGCATGCCGATGGTCGCAGCGGCGCTGCTGGGATGTGCGCGGCCACACGATCGAGTTGCCACGCGCGCGCATGGCCGCGCTGCAGATTGCGGCATCGGTAACTCATTGGTCGCTGGTCGCTACCGTGCTGTACGTGCTGCTGCAGGGCAAAGTGGGTTTCGTCACGGTGCTCGGCGCGTTGCTGGCGAGCAGCGTGGCCGGCGTGATCACCCACATCCCGGCCGGACTCGGTGTCCTGGAGGCGGTGTTTCTGTCGTTGCTGGCGGGCGCGCATCCGGCCAATGAATTACTGGCGGCACTGCTGGCCTACCGCGCGGTGTTCTACCTCGGGCCGCTGATCATCGCAGGAGTCACTTACCTGGCGCTTGAGCTGGCGGCGCGCCGCGGCCACAAGAAAGAGCGGCGGTCCTCGGCAGCAGTGACTGCTGCGGCAACTTGCAAGCGATAGTGCAATGTCAACCCTGGTCGGAGTGCTGCTCGCTGCCGGGCTGGGCACGCGCTACGACCCGACCGGCGAAAGGCGCTGATCGAAGCGCTGAAATCCCGCGCGTTCTATGTCGGCGCGATCGGCTCGCATCGCAATCAGGCGCAACGGTGCGGGAACGCCATTTATTTGTAAAGGCCGGCCTACGGAACGCCACCTGAAGAATTCGGGCGTCGGGCGTGGCTGCTGGCGCACCGAGGCGCACAGTCGCGCGCGTCCTAGTGTCTGAATCGACCTGTCACGCGGGGTACACTGGCCGGCGTTTTTATCGCCCAAACGAAGCGAGTACAAAAGTGTCGGACCCCGCCGTTCCTCACCTGTTGACTGCGCAAACCGGCCCGTTGCTCAAACTCGAGCAGCACATTCTGGATTCGCTGCCGGCGATCGAGCGCTGGTTCCGCCTGCAATGGCAGGATCACACGCCGCCGTTCTACGGCTCGGTCGATCTGCGCAATGCCGGCTTCAAGCTGGCGCCGGTAGACATGAATCTGTTTCCGGGCGGATTCAATAACTTGTCTGAAAAAATGCTGCCGGCCGCCGTGCAGGCAGCGCAAAGCGCGATCGACCGGATCTGCCCGGAAGCGCGCAACCTGCTGCTGATTCCCGAACGTCATACGCGTAACCAGTTCTATCTGACCAATGTGGCGCGGCTGGTGCGCGTTCTGCGGCAAACGGGTCTCGAAGTCCGTCTTGGCTCGCTGGCCGATGACATCACGCAGCCAACGCCCATCGTGCTGGGCGACGGCGAAGAGTTGACGCTCGAGCCGCTGGTGCGTACCGGCGACAGCCTCGGCGTCGCCGGGTTTCATCCATGCGCGATTCTGCTCAACAACGATCTGTCGGCCGGGATACCGCCGATCCTGCGCGGGCTCGACGATCAGATCGTGATGCCGCCACTGCAGGCCGGATGGGCGGTGCGCCGCAAATCGAACCACTTCGCGGCGTATGACCAGATCGCGGAAGAGTTCGCGCAACTGATCGACATCGATCCGTGGTTCATCAATCCGTACTTCGGGCGTTGCGGCGAGGTCAACTTCCACGAGCGCTCGGGTGAAGAGTGCGTCGCGAGCAACATCGACTTCGTGCTCGAGCGGATGCGCGAAAAGTACCGCGAGCACCGCATCGCCGATACGCCGTACGTTGTCGTCAAGGCCGACGCCGGCACCTACGGCATGGGCGTGATGACGGTGCGCGATGCCTCGGAAGTGCGCGGACTGAATCGCAAACAGCGCAACAAGATGTCGGTCGTCAAGGAAGGCCTGGAAGTCACCGAGGTCATCATCCAGGAAGGCGTGCCGACGCGCGAGAACGTGGACGGCGCGGCCGCCGAGCCGGTGGTCTACATGGTCGACCGCTATGTCGTCGGCGGGTTTTATCGCGTGCACACCGAGCGCGGGCCCGATCAGAACCTGAACGCGCCGGGCATGCACTTCGTACCGCTGGCATTTTCCGAGAGCTGCAACCTGCCGGACTGCAGCGCGCAGGCCGGCGACAGCGCGCCGAACCGCTTCTACTCGTACGGCGTGATCGCGCGTCTGGCGCTGCTCGC
>JBGSWY010000072.1:0-4769 GCA_041751715.1 Burkholderiaceae bacterium | reverse complement strand
CGCCAGCTCGGGCGGAAGGTCGAACTTCACGCTGATGCAGTCGGGCGTCTCCGGCCGAACCTCCGCAATGCGTAACGCATGGTAGCGAGGCGTCATCACCAGTCACAGTTCGGGTAGGTGCGCTGCAGATGCTGCATCTCGAGTAGCAACGGCTGCATGTGGGCGCTGTGCTTTCCTTCCTTGCCGTGCGACAGAAACGAGATTTGCTCCGGAATCCGCAAAGTCGCAACGTCGAGCACCGGGCTTACCGTTGCGTGCCAGCCGCGCTCAAGGGTTGACCATGCGGGGCATCTGTCGCCGGCAGCCGAATCGCCGCGCGCTGGAGTGCTGAAAAACTCCGCCGTAAACGGCCACAGCAAATCGAGCGCGTCCTGCATGCGCGTGTGCGACTGCTCCGTTCCGTCACCCAAACGGATAGACCAATCGGAAGCATGCTGGAAGTGATACTGCGTCTCTTTCGAGCTCTTTCGAGCTATCTCCGCAAGGCGAGCGTCAGGCGACGCCTGAAGCGCCGTCCAGAGCTCGCGCTGAAATGCCGTAAACAGAACGTTGCGCAAAATCGTGTGCGCGTAATCGCCGTTGGGCAACTCGACCAGCGTGACATTGCGGAACTCGTCAGCGCTGCGGTTGAATGCGAACTGATCTTCATCACGGCCATTACCTTCGACCTCACCTGCGTGCGTGTACAGCGCACGCGCCTGACCGATCAAGTCGAGCGCGACGTTGGTCAGCGCAATGTCTTCTTCGAGAGCAGGGCCGTGCCCACACCACTCGGACAGCCGATGCCCGAGGATCAATGATGAATCGGCGATGCGCAGCACGTAATCGATGTCGGCCACGCTTGCAGAGGAAACGATCGCGCTCATCGCCGTTACATGTGTCCAACCTCATCCGGCAACGTATAGAACGTCGGATGCCGGTAGATCTTGTCTTCGGCCGGATCGAACATCTCGGGCTTGGCATCGGGATCGCTCGCGACGATGTCGTCGGCGCGCACGACCCACACGCTGACGCCTTCCATGCGGCGCGTGAACACATCGCGCGCGTTTTTCAGCGCCATTGCAGGGTCGGCCGCATGCACGCTGCCACAATGCTTGTGATCAAGCCCGTTGCGGCTACGAATGAACACTTCCCACAGCGGCCACTCTTTGCGATCCACGTTGATTCCTACGCCGCGACGCAATCGCGATGGCGCTTTTTCTCGGCGTGCGCGAGCGCCGCTTCGCGCACCCAAGCGCCGTCGTCCCACGCCTTGACACGATCGGCCAGGCGCTCTTCATTGCATTCGCCATTGCCGTTGACGACGTTCCAGAATTCGCTCCAGTCGATCGGACCGAAAGTCCAATGACCCGTCGCATCGTCGAACTTCAGATCGGCGTCGGGCAGCGACACGCCGAGCAGCGTCGCCTGCGGCACCGTGGCGTCGACGAACTTCTGTCGCAGCTCGTCGTTGCTGATGCGCTTGATGCCCCACTTCATCGAATCACCCGAATTGGTCGATTCGCTGTCGTGCGGGCCGAACATCATCAGCGACGGCCACCACCAGCGGTTGACGGCGTCCTGCACCATCGCGCGCTGATCTTCCGAGCCCTTCATCAGAGTCAGCAGCAGGTCGTAGCCCTGGCGCTGATGAAACGACTCTTCCTTGCAAACGCGAATCATCGCGCGCGCGTATGGCCCGTACGAGCAGCGTGTCAGCGGAATCTGGTTCATGATCGCTGCACCATCGACCAGCCAGCCGACCACGCCGATGTCGGCCCATGTTTTCGTCGGATAGTTGAAGATCGACGAATACTTGGCCTTGCCGGTGTGCAACGCCTCGATCAGTTCGTCACGCGATACGCCTAGCGTTTCCGCCGCCGAATAGAGATACATGCCGTGGCCGGCTTCGTCCTGCACCTTCGCCAGCAAAATGCACTTGCGCTCGAGCGTCGGCGCGCGCGTGATCCAGCCGCCTTCGGGAAGCATGCCGACGATTTCAGAGTGTGCGTGCTGGCTGATCTGCCGGATCAGCGTCTTGCGATACCGCTCCGGCATCCAGTCCTTCGGTTCGATGAAATCCCCGCGCGCGAGCTTTGCTTCGAACTCGGCTTCGTACTGGGCGTCGCTCTTCACCGGTGCTTCGTCGCGCTCGGCGGACGGTATATCCATCGCTTGCGTGTACATGGTTACTCCTTCGCTCGTCGATCAACGATGCGCTTGGCTTTTCCCATCGAGCGCTCGATCGCCATCGGCGTTGCAAGCTGTGCGATCGCCGACAGTCCGACGTATGCCTTGATCGCCTGCTCGAGCTTTTGCGCGGCGGCGCAACGCGCGTCCTCGCTCCCACTCGCCAGTTGCGATCCCATCTCGACATGGACCGTCAATTCATCCAGATGCGCCGGCCGCGTCACTTCGAGCGTGTAATGCGGCTCGAGTTCAGGCTGTTTCAAAATGAGCTCTTCGATCTGTGTCGGAAACAGATTGACGCCGCGGATGATCAGCATGTCGTCCGAGCGGCCCGTGATCTTTTCGATGCGCCGCATGCTCCGCGCGGTCGGAGGCAACAGCCTAGTGAGATCGCGCGTTCGATAGCGGATCATCGGCAGCGCTTGCTTCGTCAGCGATGTGAAAACCAGCTCGCCCTTTTCGCCTTCGGGCAGGACTTCGCCGCTTTCCGGATCAATGATCTCCGGATAAAAGTGGTCTTCCCAAACAGTGAGGCCGTCCTTTGTTTCAATGCACTCCTGCGCCACGCCCGGCCCGATGATTTCCGAGAGCCCGTAGATGTCGATCGCGTCGAGCGACGTCTTGGTTTCGATCGCTTCGCGCATCGCTGCGGTCCACGGTTCGGCGCCGAAGATGCCGATCTTCAGCGAACACGTCTTCGGGTCGACGCCCTGCCTTTGCATTTCCTCGACGATCGCCAGCATGTACGACGGCGTCACCATGATGATCTTCGGCTTGAAGTCGACGATTAGCTGCACCTGCCGCTCCGTCATGCCGCCGGACACCGGGATCACTGTGCAGCCGAGCTTCTCTGCGCCGTAGTGCGCACCGAGGCCGCCGGTGAAAAGTCCGTAGCCGTATGCGACGTGGATGATATCGCCGCGCCGGCCGCCCGCAGCGCGAATCGAGCGTGCCATCACGCTGGCCCAGGTGTCGATGTCCTTGGCGGTGTAACCGACCACGGTTGGCTTGCCGGTGGTGCCGCTCGAGGCATGAATGCGAACGACTTTTTCCTGCGGCACCGCGAACATGCCGAACGGATAGGTGTCGCGCAGATCGTGTTTGGTGGTGAAGGGAAACCTGGCAAGATCGGCCAGCGACATCAGGTCCGCTGGCCGAACGCGCGCCGTATCGAACTTCTCCCGATAGTGCGGCACGTTGTTGTAGGCGTGCGCCAGCGACCAGCGCAATCGTTCGAGCTGCAACGCTTGCAGTTCACGCTGACCTGCGCGCTCTATAGGCTCGAATTCGGGATCGAGATCGTCGCTCATCTACAGATCCACCACCGCCTTGCCTTTCATCGTGTGCGACCGGCCACGCATTACGACGACGGTTTTTCCGTGCTGATTCGTGACCTTGATGTCATACACGCCGGTGCGGCCGGTCAACGCGAGCTCGTGGCACTCGGCGACCAGACGATCACCTTCATGCGCCGGCGCCAGAAAGTCGACGATGATCCCGGAAGCGACCGTCACCTCGTTGTGACTGTTGCAAGCGAACGCAAACGCCGAATCCGCCAGTGTCGCGATCAAGCCGCCATGGCAGGTCTTGAAGCCGTTCAGCATGTCGGGCCTTATCGTCATCGAGAGCCTGGAGAAGCCGGGGCCGACTGCCTCGACTTGCATGCCGAGGCTGCGCGAGGCGGCATCCTCCCTGAACATGCCGTCGCGCACCGCTTCGGCGATGGCCTGCCCCTTGTTTGCTTCCACACGATTCGCCTGCTTGTCGTCCATCATTGACCTGTAAATCGGGCCGCACGCTTCTCGATAAACGCCGACACACCCTCGCGATAGTCGTCGGACCGACCCAGCTCACGCTGGTAGTCACGTTCGAGATCGAGCGCGGCATCGAAAGGCATCAGCATCGCGGCATCGATCGCCTGCCGCGTGCGAACAAAGCTGCGCGTCGGGCCTGCGGCCAACTGTCGCGCGACGCTCGTCACAGTGGGCATCAGCTCGGCATCCGCTACGCAGCGCCAGATCAGACCCCAGTCGGCCGCTTGCGCGGCGGGAAGCTTTTCGCCCAAAAGCGCCAGCCCCGTCGCGCGTGCCGGCCCCACCAATCGCGGCAGCCACCACGTGCCGCCGCAATCGGGCACCAGTCCCAGCTTCGAAAACGACTGAATGAAACTTGCCGACTGCGCCGCGTAGACCAGATCGCAGGCAAACGGAATGTTTGCGCCGGCCCCGGCAGCTACACCATTGACCGCCGCGATGGTCGGCATCGGCAGCGCCCGCAGGCGCTGCAGCATCGGCTTGTAAAAATTGTCGATCGATGCGCCGAGGTCGACACCTTCGGCACTGGGCACGACTGCGCGATCCGACAGATCCTGCCCGGCGCAAAATCCGCGGCCGGAGCCGGTCAATATTAGGCAGCGGATCGTGCGATCCGCCGCGATTGCATCGAGCGCCGCGCGCACTTCGCCATGCATCGCCTCGGTAAAACTGTTCAGGCGCTCGGGGCGATTCAGTGTCAGCGTGGCGACGCCGTCTGTAACATCGACCTTGATCGATTCGAAATCCGTTCTCATCGCAATTAATTGACCGACCGTTCAATCAATA
>JBGSWY010000071.1:0-3024 GCA_041751715.1 Burkholderiaceae bacterium | reverse complement strand
CGACGACTGGATCAAGGCGTACTTCTCGGTGCGGACGATGGTCGATCATCAAGACGAGGCCGTCTCGTAGAATCCGCCGACGATGGAAGCCGAAGCAAAGTACACCTACGTCGGGATCGCACTGATTGCATTGGTGGCGGCGCTGGTCGGTGCTGTCATTTGGCTGAGCCAGGCCGGTGGGCGCGGTGACTTCAAGTACTACACAATTTACTTCGAACGCCAGCAGCTCGACGGATTGCAAATGGGCGCCGATATCGACATGCGCGGCATCAAGATTGGCCGCGTGGAAGACTACGATCTGCTGGCCGAAAAGATCAATCGTGTGCGCGTCACCATCCGCACCGACCGCCGCGCGCCGGTGCGCGCCAATACGGTCGCTATCGTGACCCGCAACTTCGTGACCGGGATCGCTCGCATCAGCCTGATTACACCGGAGCCTGCGGGCCCGCCGCTGGCCGACGTTGGCGACGATCAACCGTACCCGGTCATTGCCGAAGGTGAGTCGAATTTCGATGCAATTGCCGGCAAGGTGGGGCGCATCGGCGACATCGCGGCGGAAACGCTGGAGAACATCAACCTGCTCTTGACGGCGGACAATCGCGCCGCCATTACCGCCTCACTCGCCAACGTGAAAGAGCTGACCGCCGGACTCAACCAGCGCATGAGCGATCTGGACAAGACGCTGGTCGCACTCAGCGCGGCCGCCACGGAAGTGGGACGCGCGGGAACGAAGTTCTCGCAGGTCGCAGAGACGACGGGCAGTCAGATCGCACCGGCCATCAAGCAGGCCGATCAAACTCTGAAAGATGTTTCGACAGCAGCGTTTGCTCTGCAGAAGCAGACCTCTGAGCTGGCAGAACGCTTTACCGATGCAACCTCAGCCACCGACGAGCAATTGACCGCGGCGGCCAACGAGTTGCGTACCACGGCTGATGCGATGACGCGGCTGCTTGACCAGCTGCGTGATCCGCGCGCAGCGTTGCTCGGGCCGGGCAAGACGCAGCGCGGGCCGGGTGAATGACATGAGTTTTTCGTCAGTGCGTTTCCTGCCGGTGTTCATCGTTGCCGCGTTCACGGCCGGCTGCATCAGTCTCGGACTCGGCGGCGGAGAAAACCCGCAGGCGCAGTACCGGCTCGAAGACCTGTCTCCCAAAGCGTCACCGCGCACCACGCCGTTCGAACAGCGGCTGCTTATATCGACCATTCCGTCGGAATCGATCGGCGACACGTATTCGATGGCGTACACGCGGGCTCCGCAGCAGCGGCAGTTCTATCAGTTCGCCAGTTGGGCGGAACGTCCCTCCTCGCGCGTAGTGCAACTGCTGGCCGCACGGCTTCAGGCACGCGACATGTTCGAATCGGTCTCGCAGTTGGGCGGCGGCATCGGCGGCGGCGTGGTTCTGAACATAGGTGTCAACGAATTCGTGCACGATGTGCGCACCGGCACCGCCCGCGTCGAGGTGACTGCCGAACTGATCCAGCGTCGCGGAAGAGCGCTGGTTGAGCGCAGGCAGTTCGCTGCATCGGCGCCGGTGGCGGAAGAAAACGCGCCGGCCGCAGCAGCTGCGCTCAGCCGTGCGTTGACGACAGTGCTCGATGAGCTCGTGCCCTGGCTCGAACGCGCGGCAGAATCGCTGCCGCCGCGCAATCCGCCCCCTCCGCGAGATGGCCGGAGCTGATCGATGCGCGATCCGCACAAGCCCTCGTCCGCGCGCAATGTCCTCGGCGGCGAACTGAGCGGTTGCTGTGAATCGCCCGCGACCGGCTTCTATCGCGACGGCTACTGCCACACCGGCCCGCAGGACGTCGGGTCGCACACGGTATGCACAAAAGTCACACGTGAGTTTCTGGATTTCTCGCTTCAGCGCGGGAACGACCTCGTGACGCCGCATCCGGAGTTCGATTTCCCCGGATTGCAGCCGGGCGACCGCTGGTGCGTCTGCGTCGCGCGCTGGAAAGAGGCGTTTCATGCAGGCGCTGCACCGCCTGTGGTGCTGACCGCGACGCATGAAAAAGCGCTTGAGGCCGTGACGCTCGATCAGCTCAAGCGGCACGCGCTGGATCTTCAGTAAGCGCCTGTTACCCGCTCGGATACATCACCAGCTGCCTCAACGCCCGTGCATCATCCAGTGCATGATGCCGGCGCAGATTGAGCTGCTTGGTCGCCTCGTCGATCTCTTCGTACGAAATCGGTACGCACTTCCAGCTGATTCCGCTCGGCAGGTCTTCGCGCCCCAGCAGCTCCGCCAGCGCCCAGCGGTCGTAGCCGGAGTCGCTGATGATCGTCGTCGGCGCGCGCCCCGCGCGCTCGTCCAGCCATGCGGAAAATGCTTCGGCGGCCATCGGCAGCGGCACCGCGTCACCATCGAGCAGCGGCACGACGATCTGCTTCACGAAATCGCTCGAGCGCTCTGCGCTCCATCCGTTGACTTCGCAATAAAACGCGGTCGAATCGGTGGCGACGGCGCCGATGCTGATCAGCTCGGGCGTTTGCAGATTGGTGAATTCGCTGTCGACGAATACATAGATCCGGTCGGGCTGCGGCGTCAATATCGCCGGCGGCACCGGCAGTATGCGAAACAGCAGCACTTCGTCTGGATAGTCGCCCTTCGCCAGATGCAGCTTCTCGATCACTTCCGGCGCCGGCAGATCGGTCTCGCGAAATCCCGCACGCCGCATCGCGCGCAGCGCACGCACATTGCGGCGCGATGGCCGCACCAGAAAGCGATTGACACCATAGTTGGCCTGCAGCCAGTCGGCCAGCAACACCAGCGCTTCCGATCCAATTCCTCGACTGGTGACGCGCCGCTCCGCCAGCCAGATGTCGATCTCGACCACGTCGTTCAGCAGGTCGATCGGGCCGTGCGACATGGCGCCGATCTCGTCGCCGCCGGCCGCGATGACGAACATGCGGCCGGCGTACGGCCGGGTGCCGTCGAAATACGCATTGACGTAGTCGGCAGAGAACTGCTCGAGCGTCGGTGGCGGAAAGTCCGGATAAATCGGCGCCCCCATCGTGTTCGA
>JBGSWY010000070.1:0-10148 GCA_041751715.1 Burkholderiaceae bacterium | reverse complement strand
GAACACGGCGCGGTGGACATCCTGGTGAACAATGCCGGCATCACCCGCGACGGCGTATTCCGCAAGATGTCGGTCGATGACTGGCGCGCGGTGATCGACACCAACCTGAACAGCATGTTCAACGTGACCAAGCAGGTGATCGACGGCATGCTCGACAAAGGCTGGGGCCGCATCATCAACATCTCGTCGGTCAACGGCGAAAAAGGTCAGTTCGGCCAGACCAACTATTCAGCGGCCAAGGCCGGAATGCACGGTTTCTCGATGGCGCTCGCACTCGAAGTCGCGAGCAAGGGCGTCACGGTGAACACCGTGGCGCCCGGCTACATCGCGACCGATATGGTGATGGCCGTGCGCGAGGACGTGCGCGAGAAGATCATTCAAACGATCCCGGTCAAGCGGCTGGGAAAGGCCGAAGAGATCGGTTCCATCTGCGCCTGGCTCACCAGCGATGACGCCGGTTTTACCACCGGGGCGGAGTTCTCCTGCAACGGCGGACTGCATATGGGGTGAGCCGGACGCGTTTCATGCGTTCGCGGTCTGGCCGAGCGCTCCGGATGCTTTCGCGACATGCGTGCCGATCGCGTCCATCAGTGGCGGCGAAAGACAGTCGTACGGCTCCAGGCCGAGCTCCTTCAGCCGGGACCTGACCGCATCCATATCGGCCGGATCGAAGCCTGACTCGATGATCGAAGAAACAAATGCCGCGAATTCCGGTGGCGCCCACCCACGGTCGCTCGACAATTCGGTATGAAAAAAGTCCACGCCGAACAATGGATGGTTCTTGTTTTCGATGCGCCCGTACATGTGGACGCCACAAGCCCTGCAGGCGTGCCGCTTGATGGTTGCACTTTCATCCACCACCTTCAGCTTGTCCTGATTGGCAGTCACGCTTAACTTGTCGCGCGGCACAACGGCGACTTGCGAAAACAGCGCGCCGCTCGGCTTCCAGCACTTCGTGCAGCCGCACACGTGGTTGTGCGCGCACTGAGCCCCGATCGATACGGTCACTTTTTTCTCTGAGCAGTGGCATTGCACGGTGCCGCCGGCAAAGTTTGTTGCGCCGCGCTTAAGGCCCTGATCGACTTCCGGGTGAATGGAGAACGCTTTAGCCATGGTCAGTTCCTCCTGTTGTCGAACCGCTCGCGGATTATCCGCGTGTCGGCAGGTGTCGTCGAATTACGCTTGCCTAGACCTGCATGGCGTCCCAAAGAACCGCGGCGACAATGCTCCATGCTCCACTGGCCTGGTCGATTCGCTCGCCGACCAGCTCCGGAACGGACGACTCCGAGACCAGGCCGGTGTCGTCAAAACGAAAGCGGGCAACCAATGCTTCTTCGGTAGCCCCGGAGGAGTTCATCCGCCGGCACTCGACTTCTGCGTGCGGCGGAACACTGTCGCCGTGAATCAGCAGAACGAACTCAACTCGCGCGTCGATATGGACGACGACGAAGCGGTCAGCGCTGGGATCGTAAGCGACACGCAATCCGCGCAGCTGCGGCCGGCCATCAGCCGCTTGTCCGGCAAGCGTCGCGAAAGACCGAAACAAGCCGTGCATTACTTTCGGAATGCCGACGCGTTCGCCTCCCACCTTCTTCCTGGCAGCTTTCTTCATTCCTGTTCGATCGTTCCCTGATGACCTCAAGCCCCCCGCGATACTGGCAGAAACTTTCAGGCGAAGACAGGGTCCTGACTTGTTAGTTTAGGTCTACCCAAAAGGCAAATGAAACACTCTTTGACGTCTCAGCCCGTTTCAGCGTCGCGCCGCAAGCTACTGCTTTCAATGGCGGCCCCGGCCGCGTGGCCCTCTCTCTTTCCGTTCAACGCATCCGCCCAATCGGCCTCGCTGCTGACGCGGTCGATTCCATCGAGCGGGGAAGCGCTGCCCGTCATCGGGCTCGGCACGTGGATCACGTTCAACGTCGGCAACGACCGCGTCGCACGCGACAACTGTGCCGAAGTGATGCGCAATTTTTTCGCGGCCGGCGGCAGGATGATCGATTCATCGCCAATGTATGGATCATCACAGGACGTCATTGGCTATAAATTGAGCAGGCTGGCCCCACCATCCCAGGTCTTTTCGGCCGACAAGGTGTGGATCTCCGCCGGAGCACGCGGTCCGGCGCAGATCGAGAGCTCGCGTCAACGGTGGAGTGTGCCGCGCTTCGATCTTTTGCAAGTGCATAACCTGTTGGCATGGCAGGAACATCTGCCAATGCTGCTGGCGATGAAGGCAGCCGGCCAAGTCCGGTATGTCGGCATCACGACTTCCGAGGGCAGGCGTCATGGCGAGTTCGAACAGATCATGGCAAGCCAGCCGCTGGATTTCGTGCAGGTGACCTACAACGTGCTCGATCGCGAAGTCGAACAACGCATTTTGCCGCTGGCGCGCGAACGCAGTATCGGCGTCATCGTCAATCGACCGTTTCGCCAGGGTGAGCTGATTCGTTCGATCGAACGTCATGCGCTCCCCGCGTGGGCGGCCGAGATCGACTGCGCCAACTGGGCGCAGTTCCTGTTGAAATTCGTCGTCTCGCATCCGGCCGTCACCTGCGTTATCCCGGCGACGTCGAATGTTGTGCATGTGCGCGAAAACATGGGCGCTGCGCATGGCCGCTTGCCGGACGAATCGATGCGGCAACGGATGATCGCTCATGTTTCGAAGCTCTAGCCTCTGAATCTCTAACGTCGGAAACTCTCTGATGTCCGAATGGTGGACCTACAGACTTTCCGATTTCCTGCTGTTCGCGCCGCGCACCTACTACCGCTTGTTCGAGCTTTACAACGCCGACATCTGGCCGCTGCACGTCGTGATGACGATCGCCGGCGTCTTGATGCTGATCCTGATGCGAGGCCGTCCGGCATTGCGCAGCCGCCTGATTGCGGCGATGCTCGCAGCCGCATGGCTTTGGATCGCCTGGGCTTTTCACTGGCAGCGTTACACGGCGATCAACTGGGCAGCGACTTATTTTGCGGCCGGGTTTGCGATCGAGGCCATGCTGTTGGTCTGGATCGGAGTAGTGCGCAATCGTCCGGTATTCGATGCGGACGGGAGTGTGAGAGCGCGCCTCGGCATCGCGCTCTTCGTCTTCGCACTGCTGGTGCAACCGCTCGCCGGCCTGCTCTTCGGTCGTGAGTGGTCGCAACTCGAAGTCTTTGGTGTTGCGCCCGATCCGACCGTCGTTGCCACCCTCGGACTGTTGCTCGCCGCCAAGCGAATCCACTTGATTGCGCTGCCCATACCGCTCCTCTGGTGCCTGTTCGGCGGTGCAACGCTGTGGGCAATGAATGCCGGCGACGCGTTCATACTGCCGCTTGTCGCGATAATGGTTTTGGTTTTCCTGGGAGAACGCGTGTTCTCTGCCCGTCGAAGTGATGAGAGGTAAACATGCGACTGCTACACACGATGCTGCGGGTCGGCGATATGCAACGATCGATCGATTTCTACACCCGATTGATGGGCATGCGTCTGATCCGTACGACCGACCGCCCCGAGCAAGGATATTCGCTTGCGTTCGTCGGTTACGCCGATGAGTCGGAGGAGGCGGTGCTGGAACTGACCTGCAACCATGGTGTGACCTCGTACGAGCTAGGCACCGGCTTCGGACACATCGCCATCGGGGTGGACGACATTCACGGCATTTGCCAGCGAGTGAAAGCGGGCGGCGGCCAGGTGCCCCGCGAGCCAGGCCCGGTCAAGGGCGGCACGACAGTCATCGCATTCGTGCAGGACCCCGACGGTTACAAGATAGAACTGATCGAGCGCACGTGACCTTGCTCAGCGCGGATGTGACTTGCGAAACCGGCTGCAGCGCGCACCTATTTTCTCCGGCGCTGCGGCTTCAACTGAAGCCACGCCGGCGCATGATCGCTTGCGCCGACCTCGCCGCGAATGAGCTTGTCGACGCCGGCGTTGGAGACGCGGGCCGATAACCCAGGGCTGATCAGCAAGTGGTCGAGCCGCAGTCCGGCGTCGCGCCCCCACCGCCCCCGCTTGTAGTCCCAGTAGGTGTACATCGGTTCATTCGGGTGAAACGATCGGATCGCATCGATCCATCCTTGCGCGAGCAGTCGTTTGAAACGCTCGCGGCTGGCAGGCTGCACGAGGGCATCGTCGTCCCACGAGCGGGTCGGGTAGATGTCGAACGGCGTCGGAACGACGTTGTAGTCGCCGGCGAGTACCACCGGCACCTTGGCCTCGATCAAGCTGCGAGCGTGTTCGATCAGCCGATCGAGCCAGGCCAACTTGTAATCGAACTTCGGTCCCGGTTGTGGGTTGCCATTTGGCGCGTAGATGCACCCGATCAACACGCCGTTGATGGCCGCTTCAAGATAACGGCTTTGCGAATCGGTCGGGTCGCCGGGCAGCGTTCGGTGCGTCACCACCGGCGCTGCGTTGCGCGCGAGGATCGCCACGCCGTTCCAGGTGCGCTGACCACACCACGCAGCGCCGTAGCCGGCAGATTCGATCGCAGCGGCCGGAAACTCGCGATCCGCGGCCTTGAGTTCCTGCAGGCAGACGACGTCCGGTTGCGCAGCGTCGAGCCAGGCCAACAGGTTGGGTAGGCGTCGGTTGACGTTGTTGATATTGAAGGTGGCGATGTTCACCGAGGCAGCGACGATCTGGCGGTGCCTGCTTCTCCAGCGACTTCGAGTTCAGCCCGCTGAAAGGGATTGGCCCATAAGACTCCCTGCTCGACCTTGATCGCCGCGGGTGTATCGAACTTCGGATCGACGAATACGCGTGCTGGCAGTTCAACGCCCACCAGCGAGTGAGCGCGGAAAGTAGGATCGACCCACGCTCTCCAACGAGGGTGCGCATCCTGCGCGTTTCGAAGCAGCGCATAGTAGGTCGTCGAATCGGAGTCTTCCTCCACCTGCAGGGTCAACAACATTTCGACGGGTGAAGTGTTTGCCACCACCCAAAGCGATCGCTTCGAGCGGCGATGCGCTACCCACAGGAATACGATTCCCATGGCAATGAATAAAATTCCCGACAACAGCCAAACTTTGTTTCCTTGATACAGCCGGGATTGATCCGCCGGCACTGCAACCCACAAAGGGTCGACGTAAGCGAGGACGGCTACAACGCCGAACAACATCACGCCTGCGCTTGCCAACTGAGCAAGCAGGACGCGCGCTTTATATCTCCTGATATTTTTTTTCATTCGGCTATGGGCACCGTCGAGCTGCACTCGAAAAGCAAGGGGTTACTTACTACTTCGAAACCCTGCGCACCCGACAAACGGTCGGTGCGATCGCACGGTACTGGCACTGTTCGTGATTGTCACTCTACCGGTCGTGTGCTGCTGTTGACCCAATACAAATCAAGGAGAGTTACCGTGATATTCAAACCGAGTACAAGTGCTGCCATTCAGGATTGGATAACACCGCCCCAGGTGGAGCTCGTGAAAGTCGCGACGCATACAGAGCAGCTTGAGCGTATTCAGCAGCGGGCGAAAGAACTGAGAGAAGAAATGGGGCCGCGCTATCTGTGCCACGAAAAGAACCGAGTGCGACGCCTGGATGGACGGAGCTATCGGCCGCGCGGCATCATCAGCGCAAGCGTCAGAGCAGTGAAACGGGCGGCCTGAAGCGGCGGGTTCTTTGTGAAGCGCAGTCCGGCACGACAGCCGCGACGATGACGAACTCGCCGGGGATCCGATAACCCTGATCGTGTCGCCAGGGCTCGATCGCTTGCACATAGCGGGCACGGACCCGTGCCCGCACCTCGTCGTCGAAGCGCGACCACGCGAGCGCGACCGGGCCGCCGACAAACGCTGCGTTGCAGGCCTCATCAGGGCTGGCGTAGGTCAACGTCGCAGCGATGCGGCGTTGCTCGATCGTCCCGAATTTTGATTCGGCACAGAGGCGCGCCAGCGTCTCTGCCTGCCCCAGGCGAAAGAACAACGGACAGACGTCGCTTGCGACCTCCGCGTCGACGATTGGAAACAGCGCCGACCATCCACACCGTGATCGTTCTCCCCACACGGCGATCACCATGCGGCCGCCCGGCCGCAAGACTCGCCGCATTTCGCATACCGCCTGCTCCGGACTGGGCATGTACATCAGGCCGAGCGCGCACAGGGCAACGTCGAAGCTGGCATCCGGCAGGGCCAGCGTCTCAGCGTCCATGCGCGCGAAGTCGACGTTCGGCACCTTGCGTTGGCGCGCCAGCTGTTGAGCGGCATCGATCATCAGGCCCGAGATGTCGACGCCGAACACCCGGCCGGCCGGAGCGACTGCCTGCGCAGCGCGGAAAGCGACCAGCCCGGTGCCGCAGGCCACGTCGAGAACCTGTTCACCCGGCGCCAGCGCCGCACAGGCCATCAGCTCGCTTTGCGCGCAGGCGAACTGCGCTTTCCACAGCGGCTCATAGGTGTCGGCCGCTAGGTCCCAGCCATAGCGCTGGACTCGCCGCTGCAGTCTCGACTCCACCGTCAGCGGCGCGTGATGACGACTTCCAGGTACTCGCTGGGCACCACAAGCGAAGTCGCACCGGCTCGGTTCATCCCATTCAGCAATTCAGTCAGATCACGCTCCAGCGCCGCGGCCTTGTCGGTGGGCAGGGCGGCAAACGCCTTGTGCACCGGTCCGTACCAGGTCCGGAAGATCTCGATGAAGTGCGCTGCCGAGCGGTATCTGAAATTGAACAGCCGCGGCGTCACATTGATCTCGGCGGCGCGATCGCCGAACAGCGTGCGCAGATGCGCCTCGACGCCCCACAGCGACGGCGGCTGCACTCCCGCCGGTGGCGGCAGCTGACGCCCCAGCACTTTGAACATCTGACCGATGAACCCCTCTGGCGTCCAGTTCGCCAGACCGATACGCCCGCCGGGGCGGCACACGCGCGCCAGTTCGGATGCGGCCTTCCCCTGGTCGGGCGAGAACATCACGCCGAACGTCGACAGCACGACATCGAAGCTGGCGTCTTCAAAGGGCAGCGCCTCGGCGTCGGCCACCTGGAACTTCACGTCCAGACGTTCCGCTCCCGCCCGCTCGGCGCCGCGATCGAGCAGCGCAGAGACGTAGTCGGTAGAGGTTACGTTGCAGCCACGGCGCGCGGCAGCCAACGTGACGTTGCCGTTGCCGGCCGCCACGTCGAGTACACGCTCGTCCCAACGCAGGTCGCAGGCCTCGGCCAGCAACTCGCCGACGATCTGCAACGTAGTGCCGATCACGGCATAGTCTCCGCTGGCCCACGCGGTCATCTGCCGGTTCTTCAGGGCGGCCAAATCGGTGGGTGCGATTTTCGTGGGTGCGTTCGTGATGACTGCGTTCATGCGATTGCTCCTTGTGTGGCGGGTGATGTGGGACCGATCTCAAGGACAGCAGCCAGGATCGGCTTCGTCCCGAGTTGAACTGTCGCGCTCCGGCGCCGGTGTGTCCTGACTACGCGTCGCCGGCGCCTGTCCGATCGTCCGCATTTCGCCTGAGGCTTGCTTTGCCCTTGCCGAACGTCCGAGATTGCTGGCTATTCATCCGGCGCACCGGCATTGGTTGTCGCAGACCTACCCGCGGCGTGCCGAGGCGACCACAATCACGCACATCAAGAGCAAACCCGCGGAGAGCGATCATGGCAACGCAAGACCTTGCAGCGGCACTGCAGCGAGTGGAGTCAGTGTTGCGGAGGCGTCCCGAAGTCGGCCTTCACGACGACGCGCCCGCAACTGCGCGTTGGGACGGCGGTACGCGAATTGTCGCGAGCCACGCGAGCGGCATGCAGGTCCTGACCGACATGCCGCGTGAATTGGGTGGCAGCGGTGATCAGGTCTCGCCAGGTTGGCTGTTGCGCGCCGGCCTTGCATCCTGCACTGCCACCCGCATTGCAATGGCCGCCGCTGCCGCTGGGATCGAGCTGAAAACGCTTGAGCTGCGCGCCAGCAGCCGCTCGGACACGCGTGGCATGCTGGGTATCGCAGGCAACGAGGGCGAGCCGATCCCCGCCGGGCCGCGCGACGTTCAACTGCACGTGAAGATTTCCGCGCACGGCGTGTCTGCCGGGCGCTTGCGCGCGCTGGTCGAAGACAGCCATCGCCTCTCGCCTGTGCCGTGCGCAGTCCAGGAGGTAGTGCCGGTCGCTTTGCACATCGAGGTCAATACCGAGTGAGCGCCGCGTGATGGATGCACTATCGGAGACCTTGCGCGTCGTGCGCCTGATCGGCGCTATCTTCATCAATGGCCGGTTTACCGCGCCGTGGTGCTATCAGTCACCGCGTGCCGACTCGGCGGCGCCACTTCTGGAGCCCACTGCCGAGCGGGTGGTGATCTTTCACCTGATCACCGAAGGCGAGTGCTACGTCGAAATGGACGGCCAGCCGCCACTGCGTCTGATCGCAGGCGATGCCATCATTTTCCCGCAAGGCGATGCGCACCGCATGACCTCTGAACCCGGGCTTGCGCCTGCCATCGGCGCGAGCCTGGCATCCGTACTGGCGCGGCGTCCGCGTCAGCTGGCCTACGGAGGTGGCGGAGCGACGACACGTCTGGTCTGCGGTTACCTGGCGTGCGATGCACGCCTGGCCCGGATGCTTCTCGCCGGGTTGCCTCGACTCGTGCGCGTCAATGTGCGCGGCTCGAATGCCGGCGTCTGGCTGGAAGCATCGGTTCGCTACGCCCTCGCTGAAGCGCGCTCACCTCGCCCGGGCGGTGCCGGCGTGCTCGCAAAACTGAGCGAAGTGTTGTTCATCGAAGTGCTGCGCCTGTACATGAACGAGCAGCATGAAGGTCTTACAGGTTGGCTGGCCGGTGTGCGCGATCGCATCGTCGGTGCCGCGTTGAACGCGCTGCATGAGCGTCCTGCTCAAGCCTGGACGCTGGAAGAGCTGGCGCGCGTTGCGGGCACATCGAGGTCGGTGCTCGCTGAACGCTTCCAGCATCTGGTGGGCACGTCGCCGATGCAATACCTGACGCAATGGCGCATGCTGCTCGCCGCCAATCACCTGTGTCGGAGCAACGCGCCGCTGGCGCGCATTGCTGAAGACGTCGGCTATCAGACCGATACCGCTTTCAGTCGGGCGTTTCGGCGCGAGTACGGGTCGCCGCCGGCGGCCTGGCGTCGAAGCCAGGCGGCGCGCAACCAGATTCAATGACGACCGGCGCGGCCGGTGTCGTCTCAGTTCCGCTCCGCAGCTTCTTGCGCTTTCAGGCAACGCGCAAGCACGCCAGGCGCTTGCATCCGCTCCGTCCACGAACGGAATTCGCTCGCGGGGCCGTTCCACCGCAGATCATTCGCGCTCCTGAACAACTCTGCGTCTGTCCTTAACGTCGCCAGGTTCTTGAACAGAAGCGCGAGGTCGCGGCGATCGCTCAGCACCGCGGCCGGGAAATCCTCGATGCGACCGTAGCGGTTCAATAGTCGCGCGGCGGAGACCGCCCCGATCCCCGAGATACCCGGATATCCATCCGCTGCGTCTCCCACCAGAGCCAGAAAGTCCGGAATCAGAATCGGGTCGACACCGAACTTCTCCCGCACGCCTTGCGCGTCGCGGATCTTCTTTCCTTTGCGGTCGATCTGCACGATGCGGTCCTCACGGACGCACTGCGCCAAATCCTTGTCGGGTGTCCAGATGCAAACCCTCTCGACGCGCGCATCTTCGGAAGCGATCCGGGCGGCCGACGCCATTGCGTCATCGGCCTCCAGTTCGATCATCGGCCATACGACGACACCCATCGCAGCCAGGGCTTCTTCAAGCGGGTGGAACTGAGCGAGCAGGGCGGGCTCGATGCCGTCGCCCGTCTTGTAACCGGGCCAGAGGTCATTGCGAAACGACTCGATCACGTGATCCGTCGCCACACCGACGTGGTCGGCGCCGCCTTCGATCATTTCCAGCACGGTGTTAAGCACGCCGATCACAGCGCCATAGGGACGGTCCTGCCCATTGTTGAATCGGCGCAGACCGTAGAAGTGCCGGAACAGCTCGTAGGTTCCGTCTACGACATGAACGACCATTCAGTGCTGACCGCCCAGGTCGCGGTAGTACACCGTCGTGCCGCATAGCCCGCCCTGCGGTAGCAGAGCGTAGCCGGGGATCACGCCGACACGCCGCCAGCCCACGCGCTCGTACAGGCGCTCGGCTTCGTCGCTGGCGGTGTCGAGCACCAGCAGCGTCCTGCCGCATTCGCGCGCCATGGCTTCAGCGGCGCGCAGC
>JBGSWY010000069.1:0-5936 GCA_041751715.1 Burkholderiaceae bacterium | reverse complement strand
ACGTTCTGAATCAGCGAAGCGAGTGCATTGCGGTCAACTGCAGGGGCACCGCGCACTCCCTTAAGGACTTCCGCCGCGGCGATGCCGTCGAGCATCGACAGCGCGTCCTCGCGCGTGGCAGGCGCTAATCGGAACGTGATGTCCTTCAACACCTCGACCAGGATGCCGCCAAGGCCAAACGCCACCAGCTTGCCGAATGACGGATCGGTGACCGCGCCGATGATGACCTCTTGCCCGCTCGACAGCATCTGCTGAACCTGAACGCCGAGCAGATCCGCCTTCGCGTCGTATTTCTTGGCGTTGGCCATGATCGTCGCGAAACCGCTTTCGACGTCTTCCTTCGCTTTGACGCCGACCAGAACGCCACCGGCTTCGGTCTTGTGCAAAATCGTCGGGGAGACGATCTTCAGCACCACCGGAAATCCCATTCCGGTAGCGAGCTTCGCCGCCTCAGCGGCTGACGTTGCCACACCTTCCTTCGGGACGGCGATTCCGTACGCGTCGCACACCAGCTTGCCTTCGGGCGCGGTGAGCGAAGTACGGCCCTCTGCCTTTACTTTGTCGAGAATTTTTCGGACCGCAGTTTTGTCGCTTGCCATCGTTGTTCCTCTTGTTGTCACGCGCGCAGCGGGTGATATTCGCTCGTCTTCTTCGGCGCGTCCTTCGTGAAAGCGCCGGCCTCGCGCATTGAGTCGATCTGTGCATCAGGCAGCTCGAGCACTTCGCGCAAGATCTCGTCTGTGTGCTCACCCAACGTCGGCGAGCGCTCGATCTTGGCCGGAGAATCCGACAGCTTGATCGGCATGCCGACGTTGTGCCACTTGCCGCGCTGCGGATGATCGAGCTCGACGTACATCTCGCGCAGTTTTACGTGCTCGTCTTCGGCCAGGTCTTTGGTACTCATTACCGGGCCGCATGGAACGTCGAGCTCGTTTAAGACCGCCATCAACTCGCGCTTGGTATAGCCGGACGCAAATTCGTTCAGCACAGCCCACATCTGCGCTTGATTCTTGCGCCGATCGGAGATCGCTGCGAAGCGTGAGTCGCTGACCAACGCGTCGCCGCCGACACGCTTCGCCAATGCATTCCACACCGCTTCCTGCACCACCACGTAGATGTAGTCGAAAGGCCCGCCCGGCTTGCACTGCAGCACGTTGCCGAGCTGGCCGCCGCCCGAATCGTTACCAGCGCGCGGCGTGGCTTCGAGCCCCTCGGTCGGCTGGCTGTATTCGGTCAAGGGTCCGCGCGCCAGTCGCTGATGGTCGCGCCATTTAACGCGCGCAAGATTCATCACGCCGTCCATCATCGCGACTTCGACATACTGCCCCTTGCCGGTCGCATTGCGCTGATGCAGGGCTGCCAGAATGCCGATCACCAGATGCAGTCCGGTACCCGAATCGCCGATCTGCGCACCGGCCACGCAGGGCGGACCATCCGGCAGCCCGGTGGTACTCATGCCGCCGCCCATTGCCTGCGCGACATTCTCGTACGCCTTGAAATCCGCATACGGACCGCTCGAGCCGAAGCCCTTGATTGATGCCATCACGATGCGCGGGTTGATCTGGTGCACCTTCTCCCACGTAAAACCCAAACGGTCGAGCACGCCGGGACCGAAGTTCTCCATCACGACGTCGCACTTCTTCAGCAGCTCGATGAAAACTTCTTTGCCCATCGCGTTCTTCATGTTGACCGTGATCGAACGCTTGTTGCAGTTCAACATCGTGAAATAAAGGCTGTCGGCATTCGGCACGTCGCGCAGCTGCGCGCGCGTCGCATCGCCGGTTGGCGGCTCGAACTTGATCACATCGGCACCGAGCCACGCCATCAATTGCGAAGCTGTAGGCCCGGCCTGGACATGCGTCATGTCCAAAATTCGAAAGCCCGAGAGTGCCTTGTCCATTACGGTTCCCTATGCAATTTCGTCATTGGCGAAGCGCCATTACTGTTTAGATGCCGTCACGGTTTCTTCTTCGCGGACGGATTCAGACTGGTGATGCGGCCGCTCTCCGTGCCTGCCTTTTCGTCGATGACCGCGTTGATCAGCGTCGGCCTACGCGAGCGGATCGCTTCTTCCATCGCCGTGCGAAGCTCGGCCGGCGTCCTTGCAAGCACACCCACGCCACCGAAGGCCTCCATCAGCATCTCGTAGCGCGCACCCTTGACGAACACCAAAGGCGACGGATCGCGTCCTCCGGTCGGATTCACTTCGTCGCCGCGGTAGACACCGTTGTTGTTCATGATCACGACGCACACTGGCAGGTTGTAGCGGCAGATCGTCTCGCATTCCATACCGGAGAAACCGAAGGCACTGTCGCCCTCAATCGCGATCACCTGCTCGCCGCTGACCACGGCCGCCGCGACCGAAAAGCCCATGCCGATGCCCATGACGCCCCACGTGCCCACGTCGAGCCGCTTGCGCGGCTTGTACATGTCCACGATGCTGCGCGTGAAGTCGAGCGCGTTCGCGCCTTCGTTGACGAGAATCGCGTCCGGATTTGCCTTGACGATGTCGCGCACGACGTTGAGTGCGCTGTGGAAGTTCATCGGCGTCGGATTCTGCGCGAGCGACTCGCCCATCTGCGCGACGGTCTTGGTCTTGCGCTCGGCGATCGCGTCGAGCCACTCGGCAGGCGGCTTCGCCCAGTTCGAATCCATCGCGGCGAGCATGGCCGCCACGCACGAACCGATGTCGCCGACGACCGGCGCATCGATGCGGACGTTGCTGTCCGCTTCCTGTGGCGAGATGTCGATCTGAACGAACTTCTGGCCACCCCAGTCCTTGGCGCTCTTTCCGCCCCACGTCTTGCCCTTGCCTTGCGAGAGCAACCAGTTCAAGCGCGCACCGATCAGCATCACGACGTCGGCCTCGGGCAACACATACGAGCGCGCTGCGGAGGCAGATTGCTCATGCGTGTCGGGCAGCAATCCCTTGGCCATCGACATGGGCAGATAAGGGATGCCGGTCTTTTCCACCAGCGCCCGAATGTCCGCATCGGCCTGCGCGTACGCCGCGCCCTTGCCGAGAATGATCAGCGGACGCTTGGCGCTCCTGAGCAAATCAAGCGCTCGCTGCACGGCATCAGGCGCCGGGATCTGGCGCGGCGCGGGATCCACCACCTTGATCAGTGAATTCTTTCCCGCTTCCGCGTCGATCGTCTGTGGAAACAGCTTGGCCGGCAAGTCGAGATAGACGCCCCCCGGACGACCGGACAGCGCTGCACGAATCGCCCGCGCCACGCCTACGCCGATGTCCTCGGCGTGCAAGACGCGGAACGCGGCCTTGGCGTGCGGCCTGGCGATGGCAAGCTGGTCCATCTCCTCATAATCGCCCTGCTGCAAATCGACGATCTCGCGCTCGCTCGAGCCGCTGATCAGGATCATCGGAAAGCAATTGGTGGTGGCGTTGGCGAGCGCCGTCAGCCCGTTGAGAAAGCCGGGGGCGGATACCGTGAGGCAGATTCCCGGCTTGCCCGTCATGAAGCCGGCGATGGAAGCGGCATACCCCGCATTCTGCTCATGGCGGAAGGAGATCACGCGCAGTCCGGCGCGCTGCAGCTTGCGCGTGAGGTCGGTAATGGGAATGCCGGGCAGACCAAAGATCGTATCGATGCCGTTCAGCTTGAGGGCATCGATGACGAGCTGAAAGCCGTCAATCTCCTGTGACTGGGCATGGCTCTCGCCACTGGCGATTCGCGGCGTTTCTTCGGCGGTAGTTGCGACTGGCTTGGCTGCAATGACTGACGACATCGTTGACTCCCGCTAATGGATATCCGGTTCGACGCTTTGCGTCATCTGCCTGCAGCGCCTATGACGTAAACCCATTCGTCGGGGAGAACGCGCCTCGTTCGAGGGCCGGCGACGCATGGCTTAGGGAGACGGATTAGGAAAATTCATCCTATAGTATTGGCAGAAGCCGGGTCATTGACCCGTATCAATTTCTCACGCCTAAAGTCGGGATCTCAGGGAGGCTAGGCTGACCCTTCGACCGATGCGCACTCCATGAGTCTGGTTGCGACCCACCCCGAAAAAGTTCGCCTGCGCGCCCAACTGAAGGAGAACCTTGTTCTCAAGCAGATGCCGGCACGTGCGATGGCGGAACTGGAGCCGCTGCTGTCCGTGGCCGATTGCCATAAAGGCGAGTGCCTGATCCGGCAGGGCGCGCTTGACATGGAGCAGTACTTTTTGCTTGAAGGGATACTGAAGCGAGTCGTGGCGAATCAGGAAGGCAAGGCGATGATCTTGCGTTTTACTGACGGGGGTGCGATGGAGACGAGCTACGCCGCGTGGCGGCTCAACACACCGGTGCCGTACAGCATCATGACGGTCACAAAAGCGCGCGTCGCCAAGCTGCCGCTTCCGCAGTGGGTGGCGTTCCTCGACCGGCACCCGGAGTTGAAGCAGCTGTTCGAGTTCGAAGTCATGCACCTGATGAGCGAGATCATGGCGCACACCATCACGCTTCATCTGCTCGACGCGCCGGGCCGTGTGCATCGCTTCATGCGCAAGCACCCGGAGCTCCTCGACCGGGTCCCGCAGAAGGAGCTCGCGTCGTATCTGAATCTCTCAGCGGAAACGCTGTCCCGGCTGCTACCCAGGCAAAAGCTCGCAGTGCCCTGAGTATTGCGTCAGTCGAGAGGTCGCGGCACCGAGGATCGTTTTCCACGCACTTGATCGAGACCGCGTCCGATCAACGGCCAGAACAGCATTACCAGCGCGAGCCCGGTGATGCCGCCCACTAGCGCATTGGAAAAGAACACGCTGACATCGCCCTGCGAGATGATCATCGACTGGCGAAACGAGTCCTCGGCGCGATCGCCCAGCACCAGTGCCAGCACCAGCGGCGCGAGTGGGTATTCGAGCTTCTTGAATACATAGCCGACAACGCCGAACAGCAGCATCAGCCAGATGTCGAGCATTGCGTTGTGCACGGTGTAGGCGCCGATTGCACAGATCACGATGATCACGGGCGCAACGATCGAGAACGGAATTTTCAGGATCGAGGCGAACAGCGGCACGCATGTGAGCACAATGATCAGACCGACGACGTTGCCGAGGTACATGCTGGCGATCAGCCCCCAGACGAAATCCTTTTGTTCGACGAACAGCAACGGTCCCGGTTGCAGTCCCCAGATCAGCAGGCCGCCGAGCAGCACCGCCGCGGTGGGCGAACCCGGGATGCCCAGTGCCAGCATGGGCAGCAACGCGGACGTGCCGGCAGCATGCGCCGCGGTTTCCGGCGCCACCACACCTTCCAGCTGACCTTTGCCGAACTTGTCGCCGTCGCGCGACATGCGCCTGGCGACCCCGTAGCTCATGAACGACGCCGGGGTCGCGCCGCCTGGTGTGATTCCCATCCAACAACCGATCGCGCAACTGCGCAGCGACGTCAGCCAGTATTTCGGCAACTTGGCCCAGGTTTCGATCACGATCCTCATATTGAGCTTGGCGGTCTTGCCGGTAAACCGCAGCCCTTCCTCCATGGACAGCAGGATCTCGCCGATCCCGAACAGACCGATCACTGCAATCAGGAAATCGAAGCCGCGGATCAGCTCGTTAAAGCCGAATATCAGCCGTAGTTGTCCGGTCACCGTATCCATGCCGACGGCGGCGAGTGCGAACCCGACCATCATCGACACCAGCGTTTTCCACGGCGATCCCTTGCCCATGCCGATGAAACTGCAGAACGTAAGCAGATAGACGGCGAAGAATTCAGGCGGCCCGAATTCCAGCGCGAATTGCGCGACCAGCGGCGCCAGGAACGTGATCATGACGACCGCGACGAACGCCCCGACGAACGACGACGTGAACGCGCCTGTCAGCGCTTCCCCCGCTCGCCCTTGCTGCGCCATCGGATAGCCGTCGAACGTCGTCGCTACCGACCAGGGTTCGCCTGGAATATTGAACAGTATCGACGTGATGGCGCCGCCGAATAACGC
>JBGSWY010000068.1:0-9449 GCA_041751715.1 Burkholderiaceae bacterium | reverse complement strand
GGCGATTGCACGAGCGCTCGCCCTCAAGTACGGCGACAAGCTCGACGGCAATCAGGAGTTCATCGGGCAGGGTCTTGCGAACCTTGCAGGCTCGCTTTTCTCCGCGTATCCGGCCAGCGGCTCGTTCAACCGCTCGGGTGTGAATGCGGTATCGGGGGCACGAACGCCGTTCGCTGCGATCTGCGCGGCAATCTTTTTGATCGCGATTCTGTTTTTCGTGGCACCTCTGGCTCGCTATCTGCCGTTCGCAGTGATTGCGGCGCTGCTGTTTCTCGTTGCCTGGGGACTGATCGATCGTCGCGAGTTCGCGCGCATCTGGCAAGAGGAGCCGGGCCAACGCTGGCCGCTGCTGGTCACGTTCATCGCAACCATCACGCTGTCGCTTGAATGGGCGATTTTGCTGGGGATCACGGTGGCGCTGCTGGTGCAGCGGTTTGCGCGGCGGTGAGGCGAGACATGCCTGAGCCGCAGTACGACTACATTGTGGTGGGTGCCGGTTCGGCCGGATGCGTACTCGCGGCACGGCTGTCCGAAGATCCCGCCACACGTGTGCTGCTGCTGGAAGCAGGGCCGGCAGACCGCTCGATCTGGATTCACTTGCCGATCGGTTACGGCAAGACCATGTGGGACAGCCGCTACAACTGGTGCTTTTATACGGACCCCGAACCGAACATGAATGGCCGCCGCATTTACTGGCCACGCGGCAAGACACTCGGCGGATCGAGTGCCATCAACGGCCTGATCTACATGCGCGGGCAGCGTGAGGACTACGACGACTGGCGTGCGCAAGGCAACGTCGGTTGGAGCTACGAAGACGTCCTGCCGTACTTCATCCGCAGCGAACTTAACGAACGCGGCGCCGGGCCGTTTCATGGGGGTGATGGTCCGTTGCGCGTGTCGAACATCGCTCAGCGGCATCCGTTGATCGATGCCTTCATCGATGGTGCGGCGTCGCTCGGCGTTCCGCGCAATGATGACTTCAATGGAGCGGCGCAGGAAGGCGCGGGCTATTTTCAGTTGACGACGTGGAAAGGATGGCGCTGCAGCACCGCGTCGGCTTACCTGAAGCCGGCGCGCCGCCGTCCCAATCTGCGCATCGAGTCTCGTGCGCATACGACACGGCTGCTGCTCGATGGCCGCCGTGCCATTGGTGTGAGCTACCGGCAGGACGGTCGCGATGTGGAGGTGCGCTGCACTCGCGAAGTTCTGCTGGCAGCCGGCGCGATCCAGTCGCCGCAATTGCTGCAGCTATCCGGCATCGGCCCTCCTGCGCTGCTTGCTCAGCATGGCATCAGCGTTGTGCACGATCTACCGGGGGTCGGCGAAAACCTGCAGGACCATTTACAGGTTCGCCTGATATACGAGTGCACGCGGCCGATCACGACCAACGATGAGCTGCGTTCGCTGCGCGGCCGCATCAAGATCGGATTGCAGTGGCTGTTCGCGCGACGCGGACCGCTGGCGGTCGGCATCAATCAGGGAGGCTGCTTCATGCGCGCGCTACCCGACGAAGCGGCGACGCCGGACATCCAGTTTCACGTGGCGACTTTGTCGGCCGACATGGCAGGCGGCGCCGTGCATCCGTTTTCGGGGTTCACGCTGTCGATCTGCCCGTTGCGGCCGGCATCGCGTGGGCGCGTCGCGATCACATCGTCCGATCCGGTACAGCCGCCGTCGATGCAGCCGTGTTATCTGAACGAAGAGCTCGACCGCCGCACGACGGTGGCGGGCATGCGCGCCGCGCGCGCCATCGCGCAATCGGCACCGATGCGGCCGTTCGTGCGGCGCGAGGTTAACCCAGGCCCTGACGCCGTTAGCGACGACGCCCTGCTGGAATACGCGCGCAACCACGGTGCAACGATCTTTCACCCGTCCGGCACATGCAAGATGGGAACTGACCCGCTGGCAGTCGTCGATGCGCGGCTGCGCGTGCACGGCATCGGTGGCCTGCGGGTGGTGGACTGCTCGATCATGCCGACCCTTGTCAGCGGGAACACCAACGCCCCGGCGATCATGATCGCCGAGAAGGCGGTTGACATGATTCGCGAGGATGCGCGCGCGGGCCGCGCTCGCTAGCCTGCCAGCCGAGTTGTAGTTCGCAATACGCCCCGAGGTGGCTGCTAGACGCCGATGGCGAGCGCCAGGAACAGGCATGACGCTATAAGACTGGCAACGCTGCGCACGCCGTGCAGCCGACCCCAGCGCTTCAGAAGCAATCCTGTCGCCGGAGAATCTTTGTTCAGCTCCGGCGCCAGCAATTGCTTATTGGTGGGCGCAATGATCAGCACCGTAAACGGGATGACTGAGAACATCAGCAGGGCGCCGATCAGCCAGTACACGTTGCCGCCGAACCACCACGACGCAACACCCGCGGCTGTTGCGATCAGCGCCAACGACACCTGGACCGGCACCGCTCTGCGATAGCTTGCTGCGAATTCAGTTGCAGCGACCTCAGGGCCGCAAGACATTCGCGCGGGATGCTCGACCAGATTGATGTAGACGGCGGCGCCGGAAAAAAGAAAAGCGCTCAGAACAGCGATGAAGTGAAGCACCTGATCCATGAAGGAACGTCGACCCGGGCTATGAATTTTTTGCAGCGTTTCAGCTGGAAAGAACGAGTTGCGTCTGAGTAACCATGCCATGCAACTTCCCAGCCTCGGACTTTACGAGTGTCTGCCACACCATCGTCGTTCTGCCGCGATGAAACGCGGTGCATTCGCCGATGACCGTCGAGCCGATAGGCGCAGCGCCAATGAACTTAGTGCTGGATTCGATCGTCGCAGTGCGAGCACCCTTGGGTAGATTCACGAAGGTGCCTACCGCGCCCAGCGTGTCGGCAAACGCCATTAGCGCGCCACCATGAAGAATCTCGCCGGTAGTGCACAAATCGGAGCGCACCTTGAGAGAGGCAACAACGCGATCGCCGGTGGCTTCCACGAGCTTCATTCCGATCAGCCCGGGAAACAATGGTGCCAGCAGTTCCTGAAGAGATGCGAGAGTCATCTTTTCAAATCCAAACGTTATTCGCGGCGGTCCGCTCGCCACCTTCGTGCCCTGTGTTGAGCACACCGCGCGGTTCAATCAACAGGAGCTTGACCTCGTTTTCCGCGCAGGGCTTGTGCTCGACGCCCTTCGGAACAACGAACATCTCGCCAGCGGAAAGATCGACCGCGCCATCGCGAAAATCGATGTGCAGATTGCCTTCCATCACGATGAAAGTCTCATCGGTGTCTTTGTGGTCGTGCCAAACGAAGTCACCCTGCAACTTCACGACCTTGAATTGATAGTCGTTCATTTCGGCGATGACCTTCGGCAGCCATTGCTCGTTGAATAGCCCGAACTTCTGCCGGAAGTTGATCGGTTGGTAGTTCATATAACTCCTCCGCACTCTAAGATCAGACCGACATACCCTCGACCTCGAGCGCGCGCCTTACGGCTGCACGCTCGCACAATAGGCGCCCGCAGCGACCAGCGGAGCGTGCGCACGCCGGCCATCAGCAATCGAGTAGCTGATAACAGTCAGAATCGTCGGGCCAGGAATGATCAGCAGAACCGCAGAGGCAGCGACAAAAGCAAACCAGATCTCGATCGACACAGGAAAGCCTCCTTAAGTCAAACGCTTAACATGCTTACCGTTCATTCGCGGTACGGTTCATCGCTTCTAGGAGATCGAGGGACCTGCTCGTCGACGACTGGCGGTATCGGAGGCAGCCGCGAAGGAATTCGGGCCAAGTCGGAACGACAGGAAGCGGATCCGATTGCTCCGGCAGCAGCGACCACAACGCCGGATGTGCCAGCACAACTGATGGCCCGTACTGTCGCGATGTTTGCGGATGCCATTGCGGAGCCGTTTTGTTTCGGCAATGAGCTGCTCACGCGACAGGCCTTCGAGATCAGCGTCCATTGTGTCTCCGTATCGATAGTGACGCGCCGCCAGGTCACGCGCCTTCAGCGGCGATTGCGCGGGTGGTTGCCGGCAACGCGTTCGTTCCCGCGCTTGTAGTTGCCCGTCAGACGAGCCATCAGTTGCTGTGCTTCGGCGTGGCTGCCGGTCTGCATCTCGGCCAGGAAATCCCTGGCTTCCGAGCCGCGAAGTGTGGTGGCGACTCGCCCGTGGTGCACGATTTCAACGTCTCCGGACTTGCGTGTGCGGCAACTGAAGCCGAGGTCTTCGTTCATTGGACAGCCGGTTATACATTTCGCCGTTGTTCGAGCGCAAGGCGAATCGCGAGAGCGGCCAGACAAAGCCCATCAGGTAGCGCTGCACCACGAGCCAGATCGGATTGCGGGCGAACCAGGATGCCATGCCGCCGGCCGACAGCGCTATCAACAGATTGACCGAGAAGCTGATTGCGATCTGCGTCGACCCGAGCGGAAGGCTCTGAACAAACACGGAGCCATGCTCAGGGGAGATGAACTGCGGGAACACGGAAAGATAAAAAACCGCAATCTTTGGATTGAGCAGGTTGGTGAACAAGCCCATCAGGAAGAGTTTCGAAGGCGGATCCGGTGGCAACTGCTTCGGTTCGAACGGCGATCTGGCGCCGGGCTTGACGGCTTCCCATGCGAGCCACAACAGATAGACGGCGCCGGCCCACTTGAGTATCTCGTAGGCCAACGGAACCGCAAGAAACAGTGCGGACAAGCCGATGGCTGCGGCAAACATGTGAACCAGGAAGCCCGCGAAGACACCGAACAAGGAGATGACGCCTGCCTTTTTACCCTGGCAGAGCGAGCGCGAGATCAAATAGATCATGTTCGGGCCGGGCGTCACCACCATCAGCAGTGCCGCGCTGGCGAACAATAACCACTCATTCAACGAGATCATCAGTGCATGTCGGTTGCCGAATCAGACTTCGGCCGTACCGCGCAGCACCGGCACGCATCGACCGCCGACGGTTGCGCGGATGCCGTCATGTTCGCGCGCTGTAATTACGTTGAGTGAGCTCGGGCGGCCCATTTCAACGCCTTGATTGATGACGAACGAGCGCCGTGATTTGCCGCTCAGAGACAGCAGCAAGCCGCCGAGACACACACTCGCGCTTCCGGTGGCGGGGTCTTCGTAGGTTCCAGCCAACGGAGCAAACATGCGCGCCCGCAGTTTGAAAGGCGCCTCATGAACATAGAGGAAGAGCGACAGGCGGCCGCTCAGACCAGGCCGTGCATCGCTTTCTCGCCGGAACTCGGATATGTTTGGCGTAGCCCGACGGAGAGCTTCGTCGGTCACTTCGGCGATTACATAGGCAGTACCCATCGACGCGAGGATGGGTTGATGATGCGTAACGAGTACGCCTTCGGCAGGTAGCCCCGCACAGGCGGAAATCGTCTCGATCGTAAACGTCTCACCGAGAGACAGCGGCTGCGGCGCAGAGATGAAAGCACCCAGCACTTCTCCCGACGCGCTCCGTTCGATCTCGACGCGAACCACTCCGGCCGGAACTTCGAACAGCAGCACACTATTCCGATCCAACCCCTTGCGAGCCAGCACGTAGCCGGTTCCGACCATCGGGTGGCCGGCGAAAGGCATTTCAGCCGTGCGGTGGAAGATTCTGACGCGCGCCGAGTGCGCGGGATTCTCGGGGGGCAGCACAAATGTTGTTTCGCTGAGGTTGAGCTCAGCAGCCAACGACTGCATATCGGGCGCCGACAACCCGGTCGCATCGTGGAACACCGCCAGCGGATTACCCGCAAAGCGGCGTTCGGTGAAGACGTCGACGGTCTCGAAGGCGTAGGAGTTCATGGAGGACTTCGCTGCGCAAACATGCGGCCCGCAAACACCGTAACCGCAACGGCTGCGGCGAACAGCCACGTGATCGCCGGCGCGACTTCTCCGAAGAAAAGCGTCGCGAAGCCGATCGTCAGAAACACCTGCAGCAACTGCACCTGCCCGACGCGTGCGACACCACCGAGCGCGAGCCCGCGGTACCAGGCGAAGAAGCCTAGCCACTGCGATACGAGTGCGACGTACGCAAAGCTCGCCGCCACCGGTGCGCTCCACGGCCACGGCTGCTGCCACGCGAGCCAAGCGACGGGCGCGAGCAGCACCGGCGCGGAACACACCAGCGCCCAGCAGATCACCTGTGCTCCGCCGATCTCGCGCGCCAGCCGTCCTCCTTCGGCGTAGCCGAACGCGCCCAGCACAACGGCCGCCAACAACCATAGATCGCCGATCGCGAGCGAACCCGCGCCCTGCGTCAGTGCGAACGCAAACACGATCGCGCTACCGGCGAATGCGCACAGCCAGAACGCGCGCGAAAGCCGCTCGCCACCGAGCCATGCGGCAAACAGTGCAGTGGCGAGCGGCAGCACGCCGATCACGATCGCTCCGTGCGACGCCGGCACGGTTTGCATGCCGATCGACGAGCAGACCGGAAAGCCGACCACTACGCCAAGGGCTACGCGCGCAAGTGACGCCATCTGCGTGCGATTCGGCCGCGGCGAGCGTGTGGCCGCGAGCCACAGCGCCGCCGGCAGAGCTGCAATAACCGCGCGCCCGAGGCCGATGAACCACGGATCGAGCTCGCGCAGCGCGATGCGCGTCATCGGCAGCGTCAGCGAAAATGCGATCACTCCGATCAGCCCGAGCAACATGCCCAGCGTGGCGTCGCTGACCGCGCTGCGCGCGACGCCGGTGTCAACGCGCATGCGCCGTCATTGCATTGCCAGCCACAGAGCAGTAGCGGCGAGCAGAACACCCATCGCGACGTTGAAGATGCGCATTCGTGAGCCGACTGCGAGCCAGTTTCTCAGTGCGGCGCCGAGCCAGGCCCAGACGGTCACGCTGCCGATGGCGGCGATCGAGAACACGCTGACGATAATCGCGATGCCTGCGATCGTCGCGCCACTCGCCATGAACGATCCGGTAGTCGCCATGGCGAGCATCCACGCCTTCGGATTGGCGTACTGAAACGCAGCGGATTGCCAGAACGACAGCGGCTTCATGACGCCGCGGTCCCGTATGCCACTTCCGGCGGCGTAAGGACGGGCAAGCTGCCATGCAATAAACAGCAGATAAACAATGCCGGCCCATTTGACCAGCGCTGCAATCAACGGGTGGGCGAGCAGCAACGCCGCGACGCCGACGGCGCCGGCTATCAACATGGTCGAGAAGCCGAACGGCACGCCGAACACGTGCGGCAGCGCTGCGCGAAAACCGTGATTCGCACCGGTCACGGTCGCAATCGTGTTGTTGGGCCCCGGTGTGAAGGAGCCGACGAAGGCCAGTGTCGCCAGCGCCAGCAGCTGTTCAAGCGGCATTCCGTACTTCGTTTGCTATCGCGAACGATTCTCCGCGCAACACCCTGACGAACAGGTCTGCATCGACATTGCCGCCGGTAAGCGTGATGCCAATCTTGCGACCCGCGAGCGACGCACGCTCCTGCTGTGCACCTGCCAGGGATGCCGCACCCGCGCCTTCGGCAACGTTGTGGGTGGCGGCATACAGCAGCCGCATCGCGGCGGCGACTTCGTCATCGGTGACCTCGATCCCACGATCGACCGACCGGCGAACCACGTCGAGCGAAGCTGCGTCCGGGCTCCGGCACGCCAGCCCGTCGGCCAGCACGGTCGTGACCGGCGATTCGAGCGAACGGCCTGCGGCGAGCGAAAGCGCATAGCAGCGTGCATGCGCCGAGATCACGCCGACGATGCGGGTGTGCGGACTGAACGCATCGCGTGCGGCCACACAGGCGCAGATGCCCGAGCCCTGGCCGATCGGCACGTACACCACGTCAAGGTCGGCGGCCGCCTTGAACAGCTCGGCCCAATAGGTGGCAACGCCCGCCACCAGATCGGCGTGGAACGAGGGCACGAAGTGCAGCGCATCACGCTGCGCCAGCATCGCCGCGTGCTCGCGGGCGGCCTGAAAGTCTTCTCCGAACTGGATCAGCTCAACGTCGAGGGAACGCATCGCGGCGTTCTTCTCGCGTGAGTTGCCGTGCGGCACCACCAGCACGCAACGCATGCTGGCGCGGCGCGCCGCGAATCCCATCGACTGGCCGTGATTGCCCTTGGTGGCGCCGATCACACCGCGACAGTCGGGCTGCTGACGACGCAAGTGGTCGAAGTAGGTCAGCCCGCCGCGCACCTTGAACGCGCCGGTCGGCGTGTGATTCTCGTGCTTGAGCCACACCTCGGCGCCGAGTGTTGCTGCGAGCTGCGGCCAGACGTACTGCGGTGTGGGTGGCACATCGGCATACACAACGCGCGCCGCGGTCTCGATGGCATCGCGATCGGGAAGTTCAGTCATGCTTGCACTGTACGCCCGCAAACCAGTACAGTGCCAATACAGTTGTCGCGATAGTTTCGACCACTGGCCTGCACGTTCAGGCAACACACTTCAACCTCACGCAGGAGTCGAGTGATGAATGATGCATCACGTTCGGAGCGCTCAGCGCTGATGGCTGTACCGCGCGCGCTGCGCAGCGGCGAACGCACGCTGCCGGATCAGCTCGCCGCCTGGCTGGCGTTGCGTATCGACGAACACGCACTGAAGCCCGGGACGCGGTTGCCATCTATCCGGACGTTTGCCGATGAAAGCAAGGTCAGCCGTTCGACCGTTGTCGAAACCTACGATCGACTGATCGCCGCCGGCTATGCGGAGTCGCGGCGTGGATCAGGGTTCTTCGTGTGCGCACGCAAGGCGCGTTCTTCCGTCGCGGGCAAGGCCGCTGCCCCGGTGCGTGCCGCCGCGAATGCGCATGCGATCGATGTCGTGTGGTTAATGCGCTCGATGCTGCGACAAGCGCCGGCGATCGATCATCCGGGCGCGGGATTGTTGCCTGCGACGTGGCTGGACAGCGACCTTTTGTCCAGCGCCGTGCGCGCGGTGGGGCGGCAAACCGGCGATGCATTGCTCAACTACGGCGTGCCGGAAGGTTACCTGCCACTGCGCAATCAACTGGGTGAGCGCCTGATGCAGGCGGACATCGGCGCCGGGCCCGAACATATCGTCACCACCGGCGGCGTTACGCACGGCATCGACCTCGTGGCGCGTCACTTCCTGGCACCCGGCGATACGGTGTTCGTCGAAGATCCTGCGTGGTATCTGATGTTCGCCCGGTTCGCCGCGTTCGGCGCACGCATCGTCGGCGTTCCGCGCGGATTGGACGGGCCCGACACCACTGTGCTGGCCAACCTGCTGACGCGCCAAAAACCGAAGCTGTTCGTCATCGGCAGCGTGTTGCACAACCCGACCAGCACTTCGATCTCCGCCGCCAATGCGCACCGGGTGCTGAAGCTCGCCGAGCAGCACGGGTTCACGATTGTCGAAGACGACGTTTACGGCGATCTTTATCCGGGGCGTGCGCTGCGGCTGGCGGCGCTCGATCAATTGAAACGCGTGATCTACCTCGGAGGGTTTTCGAAGACGCTGGCCGCGAGCCTGCGTGTGGGCTTCATCGCCGCCGCGCCCGAGATCGCGGCGCAGCTGGCCGATCTGAAGATGTTGA
>JBGSWY010000067.1:0-3893 GCA_041751715.1 Burkholderiaceae bacterium | reverse complement strand
TGCTGCGCCGCAGGAAGCCGGTGCGCGTCCTTAAGTAAGCGGGCTGCGCGCAAGCGGAGGGTTCTTCGCAAAGTAGCGCTTGATGCCGACCAGCATCGCGCGCGCCATCTTGTCCTGATAGTCGTCATCGCGCAGCCGCTTTTCTTCTTCGGGATTGCTGATAAATGCGGTCTCGACCAGGATCGACGGAATGTCCGGCGCTTTCAGCACCGCGAATCCAGCCTGCTCGACTCTCGGCTTGTGCAGCCGGTTGATGCGTTCGAGCTCGCGCAGCACGGCACCGCCCAGCTTCAGGCTGTCGTTGATCTGCGCGGTGGTGGAAAGATCGAGCAAGACGCGCTGCAGCTGACGATCTTTCGAAGCGAGGTTGATGCCGCCGACCCGATCTGCGTTGTTTTCCTTTCGTGCCATGTACGCCGCCGCGCTGCTCGAGGCGCCGTTCTCGGACAGCGCAAACACCGAAGAGCCGCGCGCATCCGGCCGAATCCACGCGTCGGCATGGATCGAGACGAACAAATCCGCGTGCACCGCACGCGCCTTGGCAACGCGCGTGCGCAGCGGCACGAAGTAATCGCCGTCGCGCGTCATCGCGACTCTCATGTGCGGCTCGGCCGCGATCAGTGCGCGCAGACGCTGGCCGATCTCGAGCGTGACCGTTTTCTCATACGTGCCGCCGCGGCCGACCGCGCCGGGATCTTCGCCGCCATGGCCGGGATCGATCGCTACCGTGATGATTCGCTGCACGTCGGGTGGTGGGCGGCGGTCCGGGCTCGGTGCCTTGGCGGGTGCTCTGCTTTCATATTCGCGCAGCAGTGCCAGCAACGGATCGGGCGGATTGACCGGATACAGATCCATCACCAGCCGGTGTTGATATGGCGCGACCGGTTCGAGCGAAAACACCTGCGGCTTGATGTCTTCCTTCAGCTCGATCACCAGCCGCGCCACCCGCGGGCGGTTCTGGCCGACGCGCACCAGCGCGATGTAAGGATCGTTCGCTTCGACCTTGCTGACCAGTTCCTTCAGCGTCGGCGTCAGATCGAGTCCGTCGATGTCGATGACCAGCCGCAGCGGGTGCGCCGGATCGCGCACCATGAAGTGAGAGAAGCTAAGCGGTCCGTCGTGCTCAAGGGTGACGCGTGTGTAGTCCTCGGCGGGCCAGACGCGCACGGCAAGCAGCGTCGCGCCGGATGCGATTTCGTGATGCGTTAAGGCGAGGACGAGCGTGCCGGCGCCGGCGGTGATGAACCGCCGCCGGCTGCTTGCATCGTTGCCATCGCCAGACTCAGACATGCTTCACCCAATTCGCTTGCTGTGCTGATCGTCGCCAGCCGGCCGTCGCCGTCGATCGTCAACGCGATCGAGATATCGGCGATTGGCAACCGCGGTCCGGCGCGCTCCGGCCACTCAACGGCGCAGATGCGGCCCGGTCCGAACAGCTCCCGAAAGCCCGTATCGCCGAATTCGCCGGGCTCTCTAAGCCGATAAAAATCAAAGTGGTAGAAGTCTAAGCTCGAAACCGCATAAGGTTCAAGCAGGGCAAACGTGGGGCTTTTAATCGGGCCGGTGACGCCGAGCGCATGCAGCATGGCTCGCACGAGGGCAGTCTTGCCGGCGCCCAAGTCGCCGGAGAGGTTGAGCTGAAGCCCGGCGACGCGAATCTCATCGAGGTGCTCCCTCACTGCGTCGGCCAGCGAACGCCCTAACGCAGCCGTCGCCTTGGCATCTTCGAGGACCAATAGGATGGGCACCTTGCGTCGCGCCGCTGATCTGATAGACAGTGTCCTATCCTACTGACCCTTGTTCATGCGCGTTACGCGCGCAGCGAAACCCGATGGAGTGACGATATGTGCAGAAACATCAAGACCCTGTTCAATTTCGAACCGCCTGCGACCGAGGAAGAAGTTCGCGCCTCGTCCCTGCAGTTCGTCAGGAAGCTCAGCGGGTTCAATAGCCCGTCGAAGGCGAATCAGGCGGCGTTCGAGCGCGCGTGCGAAGACGTTGCAGCCGCAGCGCGCACGCTGATCGGTTCGTTGGTAACGAACGCTGATCCGCGCGACCGCGAGGTGGAAGCCTCGCGCGCCAAGGCCAGGTCGGCAGCTCGATTCGCATCGCAGCAGTGATGCAGACTCTCGGTTCTGTGTCCACCGCCGACCGGGCGATTGCGCCGCGCAGAGCAGTTCCAGCGCAGCAGCAGTAGGGCCATGCGCTATCTCGTATCAGCAATGCTTGTTGTAGTCGGCATCATTCATTTGCTGCCGCTGTCCGGTGTGCTCGGGAGCGAACGGCTTGCTGCGCTATATGGCTTGCCCTTTGGTGACCCGAACCTCTCGATTCTGATGCGTCATCGTGCGGTGCTCTTCGGTCTCCTGGGTTTGTTCCTTCTGTTGGCCGCAGTTCGGCCCGCGTTTCAAACGGTTGCGTTCATCGCCGGCTTTGTCAGTGTTGTTTCTTTTTTGTGGCTGGCCTGGTCGACCGGCGGCTACAACGCTCAGGTTGCGCGCGTTTTCACGGCCGACCTCGTTGCACTGGTTTGCCTGATCATCGGTGCCGCAGCGCATCTCTATGCACGAAGCCGCACTTGACCGGGATCCTGCGCGCGATCTGACCGCGCTCGCCTCGCGAATCAGTCAGTGGGGCGAGCAGCTGGGGTTCGCGCGGATCGGTATTGCCGATGTCGACGTGGAGCGCGCCGCCGAACGGCTCGACGCGTGGCTGGCTGAAGGGCGGCACGGCGATATGGACTATCTGCAACGCCACGCGGCATTGCGTGCCGATCCATCGCGTCTGCTGCCCGGCGCGTTGCGCGTGATCGTGGCGCGCATGGATTATCTGCCACGCGATACGCGCGGCGATTGGACGCAGCGCGAGTTCGACCGCGTCGCGGAGCCGACGACGGCGGTGGTGTCGATTTACGCGCGCGGCCGCGACTATCACAAGATTCTGCGCGAGCGATTGCAGAAGCTCGCATCGCGCATCGAAGCCGAGGTCGGGCGCATCGGATATCGGGTGGCCACGGACTCGGCGCCGGTGCTCGAAGTGGAGCTCGCGCGCAAGGCGGGTCTGGGCTGGCGCGGCAAGCACACTCTGCTGCTGTCGCGGGAAGCGGGATCGATGTTCTTCCTCGGCGAGATATTGACCGATCTGCCGCTTCCGATCGACGAGCCAATCGATGATCACTGCGGCAGCTGCTCGCGCTGCATCGATATCTGCCCGACGCAGGCGATCGCCGCGCCGTACCAGCTCGATGCGCGCCGCTGCATTTCATACCTGACGATCGAACATCGCGGATCGATTCCCATCGAGCTGCGCCCGCTGATCGGTAATCGAGTGTACGGCTGTGACGACTGCCAGCTCGTGTGCCCGTGGAACAAGTTCGCGCAAACGGCCGAGCTGCCGGATTTCGACGTGCGCAACGGCCTGGACTCATCCGCGCTGGTCGAACTGTTCGCCTGGGATGAAGCGCAGTACAACGAACGGCATGCCGGCTCTGCAATCCGCCGTATCGGGCATGAACGCTGGCTGCGCAACATTGCGGTGGGGCTCGGCAACGCGCCGAAATCGGCTGAGGTAGTTAACGCGCTGCGCGCCAGAGTCGAGCATCCGAGTGAGCTGGTGCGCGAGCATGTGGCGTGGGCGCTGATGCGGCACTGTCACGACTAGTCCGTCATTACCGCGGCAGCGAGAATCCAGTCGTGCTTCGAAACGTCACCGGGTTCCTCTTTCGCGGGAACGACAGCAAGCCGCCCTTATAATTCGCGCTCGCTTGCGAGGCGTTTCGATCCGTTGACCTCGTCGGGCATCAGCCGCTGTAGCTCAGTTGGTAGAGCAGCGCATTCGTAATGCGAAGGTCGGAGGTTCGACTCCTCTCAGCGGCACCAACGGCTTGCGAGTCA
>JBGSWY010000066.1:0-1500 GCA_041751715.1 Burkholderiaceae bacterium | reverse complement strand
AGCAATCACGACGAAGGAGTCGTTGGTCGACGTATCGCCGTCAATCGTGATCCGATTGAACGAGCGATCGGCAGCCTGCTGCGTCAGACGATGCAGCACTTCTGGCGCTATCGCAGCGTCAGTCGCGATAAAGCCGAGCATGGTTGCCATGTGGGGCCGGATCATGCCAGCGCCCTTGGCGATTCCGGTCACGGTCACTGCTGCTCCGCCAATGTCGACTCGTCTCGATGCTGCCTTCGGCACCGTATCGGTCGTCATGATCGCTTGCGCCGCCTGCAGCCAGTGATCGCCCGCAAGCCGATCGATCGCATGCGGCAATCCCGCGATCAAACGGTCAACCGGCAGCGGTTCCATGATCACGCCGGTGGAAAACGGCAGTACCTGCATCGCATCGCAGCCGATCAGCTGCGCCAATGCTTCGCAGCTCGCACGCGCGGCGGTGAGCCCAGGCGGTCCGGTGCCCGCATTCGCGTTGCCGGTGTTCACCAGCATCGCACGCACAGTGCGCCGGGCTGTAAGGTGTTCTCGACACACGACGACCGGCGCGGCAGCGAAGCGGTTCTGCGTGAAGACTCCTGCGACGCTCGCTCCCTCGGCGATGTGCACAACCAGCAAATCCTTGCGATCCACCTTGCGGATACCGGCCTCGGCCCAGCCGAGCTCGACACCCGCGACAGCGAATAATGATTTTGGATCGGGCGGCTGAAGATTAACGGCCATGTTTTGAATTCGACGCGAAAGGCGGCATCAGAAGTAGCACTTTCCCCTGCCTATGTACTGCGCGCGAACGCGCGGCCGCTCGGACGCTCAGAAGGGAGCGCGCCTAACCAATAGTTGCGCGTACACGAGGAGCGCTAAAGCTTTCCATGACACTGCTTGTATTTCTTCCCGGAGCCGCACGGGCAAGGATCGTTGCGGCCGATCTTCTCTCCAAAGCGGCGTACCGGCTGCGTCTTGACCGCTTCCTGCTCCGGCGACGTCAGCTCTTCGACGGCGACCGGCTCTTCGGATACGCCCAGGCTGAACTCCGTATGCTGCGCCCGCGCCTGTTCGACCCTGCGCTCGCTTTCGGCTTCAATCTGCTGTTCGGCCTGCTGGATCTCCTCCTGGGTTTGCACGCGAACGTTCATCAGCACGCGCACGATGTCGGCACGCACGCGGTCCAGCAGCGAGCCGAACAGCGCGAACGCCTCGCGCTTGTATTCCTGCTTCGGTTGTTTCTGCGCGTAGCCGCGCAGATGAATTCCTTGGCGCAACGCATCCAATGCGGTCAAGTGCTCGCGCCACGCCTGGTCGAGCGTCTGGAGCATGATCGAGCGCTCGAAGCCAGCGAATGAATCGCGGCCGACGATCGCCACCTTGGCTTCGTACGAATCGTCCGCCGCTTTTAGCACTCGCGCGAGCAGGTCTTCGTCGGTCAGCGAATCGTTGGCCTCGAGCGCGCTTTTCAGCGCCACGTTCAGTTGCCAATCGTTCGCAAGCGCCGCTTCCAGTTCGTCG
>JBGSWY010000065.1:0-1760 GCA_041751715.1 Burkholderiaceae bacterium | reverse complement strand
ATCGTGCAGGAAGCGGTCTACTTCAATCCCCGCATCGACATTACCGAGCGAGTGCTGCGGGCACTCAATACCAGCCGATAACCGTCATGAAGGCGGTCGGTGTGTCGCTGGCCGACCTCAACGACGTGGTTGCCGAGCGCTCCGCCGGCCGTGTGCGTGCAACGATCACCGGAGCTGGCGACGTCAGGTTGACCGGAGTGGCCGCGCTTTCGTCTGCGACCGGTTCTGATCTGGCGTTTCTGGCCAATACGATTTATCGAGGCGATGCATTGACCACCCGTGCGGGCGCCATTGTGTTGAGCGCGGCTGATCGCACTGCATTGCAGTCGCAGTCATCGTCACTGCCCGCCATCGCAGAGTGCGAGCAACCGTATGCCTGGTTCGCTTACGCGGCGCAGGCTCTGAATCCGGCCGAACCGGTCGCGGCCGGCATTGCCAGCGGTGCGCATGTCGCCGGCAGTGCGCGCGTCGATGCGTCGGCCAGGGTCGACGCCGGAGCAACAATCGGCGAGGAGGCGATACTCGGCGCACGCGCGTGGATCGGCGCCGGGACCACGATTGGCGCGCGTGTTGCAATCGGCGACGACACGCGCGTTTATCCGCGCGCAGTCTTGCTGGATGATTGCCGTATCGGAGAGCGTTGCATCGTGCACAGCGGAGCGGTGATCGGAAGCGACGGCTTTGGTTTTGCTCCCCTCGACGGCCGCTGGATAAAGATTCCGCAGATCGGCGCTGTCGTGATTGGCAATGACGTCGAAATCGGCGCCAACACGACGATCGATCGCGGCACGATGGGCAACACCGTCGTCGAAGACGGCGTCAAGCTCGACAACCAGATTCAGATCGCTCACAACTGCGTGATCGGGGCGCATACCGCGATCGCCGGATGCGTCGGCATAGCAGGCAGCACCACGATCGGCCGCGGCTGCCTTATCGGCGGCGCCGCGATGATCGCCGGGCATCTGACGATCCCCGATGGGTCGAGCATCGGACCCGGTACGCTGGTGTTTGGCTCGATCACCGAGGCGGGCCATTACACAGGTTTCTTTCCGCTGATGAAGAATCGCGACTGGGAGCGCACCGCAGCCGCGCTTCGCAACTTGCCCGAGTTGCGCAACCGGGTGCGTCAACTGGAATCGGCTGCAAAATCGACCCTGCCCGAGAAGTGAATTGATGGACATCCAGAAGATCCTCCAAACGCTGCCGCATCGTTACCCGTTCGTGATGGTGGATCGCGTGCTCGAAATCGAGCCGGGTGTGCGCATCGTCGCTCTAAAGAACGTGACGATCAATGAACACTATTTTGCAGGGCACTTTCCAGGCACTCCGGTAATGCCCGGCGTGCTGATCATCGAGGCGCTGGCGCAAGCAGCCGCAATCCTGACCCATCGGACACTGAACCTGCAGGAAGGCGATGGCACGCTGTTTTACTTCGCGGGCATCGACGCCGCGCGCTTCAAGCGGCCGGTGACGCCTGGCGATCAACTGCGGATCGAAGTGGAAATGGTTCGTGTGATGCGCGGTATCGGCAAGTTCAAGGGTCGCGCGTTGGTCGACGGCGCGCTCGTGGCCGAAGCCGAGCTGATGTGCGCTTCCAGGACTGGGAACGAGAAGCACGGCGACGAGAAGCACGGGGTGCGCTAGTTGCGCGCGCACACGACCGCCGTCATCGATCCCGCGGCCGAGATCGCGGACGACGTGGAGATCGGCCCGTACTGCGTGATCGGCGCCGGAGTTGCGATCGGCGCCGGCTCGGTGCT
>JBGSWY010000064.1:0-17778 GCA_041751715.1 Burkholderiaceae bacterium | reverse complement strand
CCGACTGCGCCACGGCCATGCGGCCGATATGCCCATCGGGCAACAACCGCCCGGTGCCGACCGCGTCGCCGTTCAAATCGAAGGCGACGGCATGTACCGATAGCGCATCGAACCGGTCAAGCTCGATCTCGGCGGGAACCTTCTGCTCTTCGACGAAAACCGCAAAGCGCAGCGGCTCCGCCCAGCGGCGCATGGTGTGCCAATCACCCAGCTCGATTCGCATCTGTCGCGGGTTCCGCCGATTCTTCCGGTGCCGTGGTTTCGAAGCTATTAATTCGCTCGCGCATCACAACGGGAATCGGCAGCGCCGTGCGCGAGACCGGATCGGCGTGCACGTAGATCAACTCTGCAGTAACCAGCACCGCTTCGTACTGCCGGCGCCGGTACATCTCGACCACAAAGCGCATGCTGCTGGTACCGAGACGCGCAATGCGGCCGCAGATCTCAAGCTCGTCATCGTAGTAGGCGGCGGAAAAATACTCGACCGTCGCTTTGCGCACGAACAGATCGCTGCCCTGACTGACAAAGTCGTCCGGGTACCTTATTCCGGCCGCACGCCAGTACTCGGTGACGCAGACGTCGCAGTAGAGCAGGTAGTGCGCGTTGAAGACGACCGCCTGCTTGTCGACTTCGGCCCAGCGCACGCGCAGCGGCATGCGATGTCGAAAGTCCGCATAAGCCATTACTTCGCACCCTTCTTGGCATCACCGGCGATGACAAATGTGATTCGCGCGGGGTCGATGTATTTGCGAAACGCCGCGTTCACCTGATCGAGCGTTACTGCACGCAGCCGGTCTTCGAACTGTTTTGAAAATGCGAACGTACGGCCGAGATCCATGTTGGCTGCCCATGCGTTGGCCAGCACGCTGTCCTGTGCGCGGTTGGTAGCGCGCTCCTGCAATGTTCCCTTCTTCGCATCGGCCAGCTCTTTCGCGGTGAACCCCTCGCGACGCGCGCGTTCGATCTCCTCGCGAATCGCCTGCTCGGCCCGGATTGAGTTCTGCGGAGCCGTCAACGCGCCCAGTGTCCATGAAGACAGGCGATAGCGCGAACCGAGTGTGAGCCCGGTGCCGGCGCCGTAACTGATGCCGTCCTTCTGCCGCAACCGTTCGATCACGCGATTCGACAGTCCTGCGCCGCCGCCGAAGATGTCGTTTGCAAGCACGAGCGCGGGCGCATCGGGATCGTCGTCGCGCAACGGAAAATCGATGCGCCCCCTTATGAACGCGTTTTCCTTGTCGGGCGTATCGACCATCAGCCGCGCCGGTTTGACTTCGCGATACTCGCGCTCGAGCCGTGCATACGGCGCCTTCGATCGGTAAGCGGTGAACAACTCATTGACCAGTGCTTCGGTCTGCTTTGCGTCGAAGTCACCGACGACCGCGATCTCACCTCGCGCGGTTCCGTAAAAATCGTCGTGAAAGCGGCGCGTTGCATCGAGCGCCGTCTTGGGGATCATCTCGATCCTGGTGCGCAAGGGAATGTGGTGGCGCGGATCGCCGGGGGGGTATGTGTTGAAGTGCGACGCGAGCGCATCGCGAGAGATCGCGCTTGGATCATCGAGCTGCGCCGCGAGCCCGGTCAAGGCCTGTTGCTGCAATTGTTCGTACTCGCTTGACGGAAAACTGGCGCCGCGCATCACGTGCGCCAGCAACCGCAGGGCTTCGGGCAGGTTCGCGCTCGTCGTCTGAAAACCCGTCAGCCCACCGGTGACTTGCAGCCGCGTGAGCTCATCGGCAATCTGCTGTCGCGTCAGCTTGTCGGTGCCGCGGCTCAGCATCGCGGAAGCAAGATCGCCTTCGATCGTGCGTCCGCTGAGCGACTCTGGGCTGCCCCACTGGAAGTTCGTTTGCACATTGACGGTGTTGCCGCGGTTCTGCTTCGGCAGCAGCGCCACATTCAGATCGCCGAAGGTCAATACGCGGGTGCGCTTGTCGATGTTCTCCTGGGTCGGATTGAACACCTCGCCAACACTGCCTTTCTCGGACGGCTTGTAGTCCGCGAGCACCTGCGTCGGCGTTGGCGCCGCGGGAATGGCCGCGCGCTGCGGAGAATCTTCTGGAACATAGAAGCCGACGACCCGGTTGTCGCGCACGAAGAAACGGGCGGCGGCTTTGTCGACGTCGGCCGGTGTCGCCTTGCCGAGCTGATCGCGGTTGAAGAAAAACAGCCGCCAGTCGCCGAGCGAGATGTACTCCGACAGCCCGATGCCGAACGCCTGCGGATTAGCGAGCGCACGGTCGAACTGCGTTTGCTGCTTCTGCACCTGACGCGCGACCTCTGCCGCACTCGCAGGCGTCTTACTCCAGCTGCCTTCGATGACATCGATCATCGTCTGCTTCACCGGCTCCAGCGGCTCTCCCTTCTTGACGACCGCGCCGAAGATGATGAACCCCGGATCGCGCGCGTCGATGTTGAAAGCGAATACCTGCGCCGCCTTGCCGGTCGCGACCAGCGCCTGATGCAGACGGCCGTTGGGCGTATCGCCGAGAATGTCGGCCGCCAGGCCGGTGGGCTGCAGCTCCGGATGAAGCGCCGAGGGAACGCGATAGCCGATCATCACCAGCTGTATCTCGCCGGTGCGACGCACGCTGAAGGTGCGCTCGCCGTCGTGCGTCGGTTCGACGGTCCACAGCTGAGGTAACGCACGTTTCGGCTTCGGGATCTTGCCGAACGCCTGGGCGATCCACCGCAACGTTTTGCGCTCGTCGAAGTTGCCGGAGACCGTCAGCACCGCGTTATCCGGCTGGTAGTACCTGCGGTAGAACGCCTGCAGGTTCTCGATGCGCACGTTCTCGATGTCAGAGCGTGCGCCGATCGTCGAGTTGCCGTAGTTGTGCCAATCGAACAGCATCGCCTGCATGCGCTTCAGCATCACCTGGCTCGGGTTGTTCTCACCCGACTCGTACTCGTTGCGTACGACGGTCATCTCGGAATCGAGGTCCTTTTTCGCGATGTATGAATTGACCATCGCATCGGCCGACCAGTCTATTGCCCACTTCAGGTTCTCATCGCTCGCCTGGAATGTCGAGTAATAGTTGGTGCGATCGAGCCAGGTCGTGCCGTTGTTCTGAAAGCCGCGCCGCGTGAACTCCTCATCGGGGCGCGGGAAATTCTTCGAGCCCTTGAAAATCAGGTGCTCGAGCAGGTGCGCCATGCCGGTCTCGCCGTAGTTTTCATGGCGCGAGCCGACCTTGTAAGTGATGTTGACGGTGGCCGTCGGCTTCGACGGATCTGCAAACAGAATGACCTGCAGGCCATTGGCGAGGCGATACTCGGTAATACCTTCGACAGTCGGGCCGCGCGTGACTCCCGGCGGCAATGGAAAAGCGGATTGTGCGAACGTGGTGCCGCACGCCGCTGCCAGCAACAGTGCGGCACTCCAGTGCGCGAAGGTCCGCGCAGGGGTCCGATACATCGATTGCGTCATCTGTCGTTCCGTTCGAATTGTGGGCCGGTCAACCGGCTCATTGGATCGTCAAGCCGCCGACGAGTTCTCGCTTGTTCACTCCGGCGATACCGGCCTCGCCGAGGGCCGCGTGGCGTACGGATCGGCCGGTGCAGTGGCGCTTAGTACAGCATCGAATCGCGCCTGCACCGCCGGCAGGATGGCAGGATGGGAAAAAGCGTAGAAGCGATTTGCACGTACCGCATCGAACGTCAAGTGCGCCACCTGTTCGGCCGTCATCTTGCCGCCAGCCACAGCCTTCTCGACAGCGCGCTGCGCAGAGACTTGCGATGTGGTTATTGCAGCTTCGTTCTCCAGGCCACGCGGGCGATTGCGATGCGAGTGCGCAATGCCGGTCGGGACGAATGCTGGCGACAGCACGGTGACACCAATCGACGAGCCCGCCAGTTGCAGGTCGTGCAGCAGAGTCTCGGACAACGCGACCACCGCATGCTTCGACACGTTGTAGACGCCCATTAACGGCGGGCACAGCCAGCCGGCCATCGACGCGGTGTTCACGATGTGGCCCGGCTCGCCGCGCTGGTTCGCCGCGAGCATGCGCGGCACGAAATGCTGTACACCGTGCACCACGCCCATCAAATTGACTCCCATCACCCATTGCCAGTCGCGATCCGTACATTCCCACAGATAGCCGCCGCCGCCGACACCGGCGTTGTTCATCAGCACGTGCACCGCACCGAACCGATCGAACACGCGATCGGCCCATTGCTCTACCTGCGACGAGTCTGCGACATCGACGACATCACCGACGACATCGGCACCATGCAGTTGCGCCACGACGGCATCGAGCGCGTCGCTTTGAATATCGGCCAGCGCCAGCCGCATTCCCAACTTCGCGCCGAGGTGCGCAAACGCGCGCCCGAATCCGCTGCCGGCGCCGGTGATTGCGGCAACCCTGCCGCTCAGATCGTTCATCCGGCCAGCTTGACCAGCTGCTTGCCGAAGTTCGCGCCCTTGAGCATGCCGAGAAAAGCCTGCGGTGCGTTCTCGATGCCGTGTGCGATGGTTTCCCGATACTTGATGCGCCCCTGGGCGACATGCTCGCCCAGTTCCTTCAGCGCCACCGGCCACACGTCCAGGTGCTCGGTCACGATGAAGCCCTGCAACGTCAGCCGGCTGATCAGAAACCAGGTCGGATTCTCGATCGGAATCGGCTGCCCGTCGTAACCGGCGATCAGCCCACACAATGCAATGCGGCCAAAAGCGTTCATGCGCGGCAGCACTGCGTTCATCATCGCGGCGCCGACATTTTCGAAGTAACCGTCGATACCGTTCGGCGCGGCTTCCTTCAAGCGCTTGCTGAGTTTCTCCGGCGTGTTTTCAGCCTTGTAATCGATGCACGCATCGAAGCCCAGTTCGTCGGTGACATAACGGCATTTCTCGGCGCCGCCGGCAATCCCGATCGCGCGCGCGCCGCCCAGGCGTGCCAACTGGCCGACGACGCTGCCGACCGCGCCGCTCGCGGCCGACACCGCGATCGTCTGCCCTTCGCGTGGCTCGATGATGCGATTCAACCCATACCACGCCGTCACACCCGGCATGCCGACTGCACCGAGATAGGCGGGCAGCGGCACGTGTCGCGTATCGACCTTGAACACCTGCGTGCCATCGGACACGCCGTATTCCTGCCAGCCCAGGTACGCGAGAACTTTGCTGCCGACGGCGAACTCGTGATTGCGCGACTCGATCACTTCACCCGCAGTGCCGCCCTGCATCACTTCATTCAGCGCCTGCGGCGCCGCGTAGGACCTGCTCTCGTTCATCCGCCCGCGCATGTACGGGTCGAGCGACAGCCAGTGATTGCGAATCAGAAATTGACCCGGCTGCAGTGTGGGGAGCGAAACTTCCTCGAGGCGAAAGTTCGAGGTCGAGGCAGCGGCCTGAGGCCGGCTGGCGAGCACGATGCGGCGATTGGTTGGCATGAGCCTCAGTAAGACGTGGCGCCGCCGTCGACGGCAAGAATCTGTCCGGTGATGTGTTTGCCGGCATCCGACGCAAACAACACCGCAGCACCCTTCAGGTCTTCATCATCACCCAGCCGATTCAGCGGCGCCATGCGCGCCAGCGTGTCTGCGCCTAACTGGGCGATCACGCCCTTCGTCATCTTCGACGGAAAGAACCCCGGTGCCAGCGCGTTGACGGTGATGCCGTACTTACCCCACTCGGCGGCCAGAGTGCGCGTGAAATTCACGAGCGCGCCCTTGCTGGTGTTGTACGCGATCGTGCTCATCGTGCCGGGCGCGTTGCCGGACAGGCCCGCGATCGAAGCAACGTTTATGACGCGTCCGGAGCGGCGTGGAATCATCGAGGCGCGGCCGACCGCCTGCGTCAGCAGAAAAATTCCGCGCACGTTCAGGTTCATCACCTTGTCCCACGCGTCGATCGGATGATCCTCGGCCGGCGCGCCCCAGCTGGCGCCGGCGTTGTTTACCAGGATGTCGATCTCGCCAAGATGCGTCCGCGCATCGGCGGCAAGACGCGCGATGTCGTCCGGATGGGACGCATCCGCGGCAATCCAGTGCGCATCGGCTCCCGCCGCGACCAGTCTCGCACTGGCTGCCTGCAACTCGTCAGGCTTGCGGGCCGAGAGCACGAGACGAGCGCCCATTTCGCCGAGCGCTTCGGCAATCTGCAGGCCGAGCCCACGTGAACCGCCGGTGACGAGCGCACTCCTGCCGCTCAAATCGAATAGGTTTTTCAGTGCCATTAAACCTCGTAGTCCATGCACTGTCGCTCAAGCCGCACTGCGCCCATGAACGGCTTGAGCGCCACGTGATCTGGATGCTCCTGATACGCATTCAGTGCAGCAATATCCGTGAAAACCGAATGCAGAACCACGTCAAACGCGGCTTCGAGGCCCGGCTGCGCAAGCGCAACTTCAAACTCGGCGATCCCCGGCACCAGACCGGAGCAACCGTCGAGCTTTTCTTTCATCCGCTGTGCGTTCGTCGCCTTGTCCGCGCCCTCGGCGTGGTCCTTTAACTTCCACATCACGATGTGCTTCAGCATGTTGTACCGGCGGCCCGCCGCGCCACGTTGCAGCCTTCCTTCATCTTGGCCAGTGTCCCTGCGCGGCAGCTTCCACGAGCAGCTTTGCCGGCCGCCAGAATTTCGGGTCGGCGTGTTCGTTCTGCGCGAAGCGCTGCATCGATGCGACGATGTTTTCCAGTCCGACGGTCTGCGCATGGAACATTGGGCCGCCCTTCGATGCCGGAAAGCCATAGCCGGTCAGATACACCACGTCGATGTCGCTCGATCGTATGGCGATGCCCTCTTCCAGGATGCGCGCACCTTCATTGGCCAGCGCGTAGACACAGCGCTGCACAATCTCTTCGTTGCCGATCGTGCGCGGCGTGATGCCGATCTCGGCGCGATACTCTCTCACGAGCTCGTCGACCTCAGGATCGGGCAGCGGCGTGCGATTGCCTGTTTCGTAGCGATACCAACCCTTACCGGTCTTCTGCCCCAGTCGCCCGAGCTCGACCACACGATCGCCGACCCGGCTGTACGACACGTGCGGCTTCTCGACGTAGCGGCGTTGCCGGATCGCGTAGCCGATATCGAGCCCCGCCAAATCGCCGACCGCAAACGGCCCCATCGCCATGCCGAACGCGGTCATCGCCGCGTCGACCTGCTGCGGGGCTGCACCTTCGTCGACCAGGAACATCGACTGGCGCAGGTACTGCTCGAGCATGCGGTTGCCGATAAAGCCGTCGCACACGCCGGAGACGACGGCGACTTTCTTCACTTTCTTCGCAAGCTGCATCACCGTGGCAAGCACGTCCGGGGCGGTCTTTTCGCCGCGCACGACTTCCAGCAGGCGCATCACGTTGGCCGGGCTGAAAAAGTGTGTGCCGATCACATCCTGTGGCCGCGCAGTGGCAGCGGCGATCGAATTGACATCGAGGGTCGACGTATTGGTGGCGAGAATTGCGCCGCGCTTGCTCACCGCATCGAGCCGCTTGAACAGGTTCTGCTTAACGACCATGTCTTCGAAGGCGGCTTCGATGACGATGTCGGCTTTGCCAATGGCATCGAAGTCGAGCGTCGGGCTCAACATGGCGACGCGCTGCCCGACTTCGTCCATTGTCAGGCGGCCTTTCTTCGCGGTCGCCTCCCAGTTGCGCCGGCACGTCGCGAGGCCGCGCGCGAGCGCCGCTTCATCCTTCTCGTAGACGGTGACCGGAATGCCTGCGTTAACGAAACTCATCGCGATGCCGCCGCCCATCGTGCCGAAGCCGATGACTGCGGCCGTCCTGATCGGGCGCGTCGGCGTGCCGTCCGGCACGTCGGGAATCTTCGACGCTGCGCGCTCGGCAAAGAATGCATGGCGCAGCGCTTTCGACTCTTTCGACTGCACGAGTTCGATGAAGAACTTGCGTTCGAGCGCCAGCCCTTGATCGAACGGCAGCATGACAGCGGCCTCAACTGCCTCGATGCAACGAACCGGCGCCGGCAGTCCGCGTGACCGCCTCACTGTCTGTTCTAGCGTTGTCGTGAAGAACGGACCGGCGGCCCGGCTGTCGGGCAATGCCGCCATTTGATCGCGCAACTTCGGGTGCCGGCGCTTGCGTGCAACTTCGTGTGCGAACGCCATTACGCCGTCGAACGATGTCTTGTCGACGATGCGCTCTACCAATCCGTGTTTGAGGGCATCGTCCGCCGTAATCGGGTCGCCGCCGACGATCATCTGCAGCGCTTTTTCCGCGCCGACTGCGCGCGGCAGCCGTTGCGTGCCACCGGCGCCGGGCAGCAAGCCGATCTTTACTTCCGGCAGGCCGAGCGCTGCGTCGGCAGTCGCGATGCGATAGTGACAGCCAAGCGACAATTCAAGCCCGCCGCCCATGCAGATGCCGTTGATGGCGGCAATCACCGGCTTGGTCGAGCGTTCGACGTTGTCGATCAACTGCAGCAGGCTCGGCTCCGCGAGCGCCGCGGGCGTGTTGAATTCCTTGATGTCGGCGCCGCCGGAAAAGACTTTCCCGGTGCCGGTGATCACGATGGCCTTGACTTCGTCGTCGTTCAGCGCGTACCCCAGGCCGTCGATCAAGTCCTTGCGCGTGGGGTGGCCAAGTCCATTTATCGGCGGGTTATCGATCTGCAACACGGCGACATCGCCGCGCCGTTCGTAATGCGTCGTCATACTTCAAGCCATTCCTGTCGAATCAATTTGTTCGCCTTCAATTCATCGGGCGTGCCCTGAAACACCATATGTCCGTGACCCATCACGTAAATTCGCTGCGAGATCTGCAACGCGATCGTCAGCTTCTGTTCGATCAGAAGTACTGAAATTCCGCGTTCCTTGAGTTGTCGCAGAAACAGCGCAACCAGCTCGACGATCTTCGGCGCCAGTCCTTCGGTCGGCTCGTCAATGATGACCAGTTCCGGATCGCCCATCATGGTACGCGCGAGCGTCAGCATCTGTTGTTCGCCGCCCGACAGAACGCCGGCTTCGGTGCGAGCCCGCTCGCGCAGCCGCGGGAACAGCTCGTACATCTGCTCGGGCGTCCAGCGGCCGGCGCGCCGGCCCTTCATGCCCAGGAGCAGATTCTCTTCGACAGTGAGCGTAGGAAAGATGTCGCGATTCTCCGGCACATAACCCAGCCCCAGATGCGCGATTTCATACGCCTTCTTCCGGGTCAGATCGTGCCCATTGAAATCGACCGTGCCGGTGCAATCGACGAGCCCCATGATCGCCTTGGCGGTCGTTGAACGGCCGACGCCATTCCGGCCAAGGAGGCTGACGATTTGACCGCGTTCGACGTGCAGATCAACGCCATGCAGCACATGGCTCTTGCCGTAATACGCCTGCAGATTCTCGACACGCAGCATTACGGTCTGTCGGAAGGTTGTTCGCGGTACTCCAGCGCCCGGCCATCTTAAACACTTGCAGCAGACCGGCGCTGGCGCGGAAGGCACCGCGCGCAGTCGCCTTACTAACTTAACGCCTCCTCTCACAGGGCTCTGGTAGTGACCTCCGTTCCGCAGGTGGTTTGCAAAATGGTGTCCGACGCATCCAGTACCTGGCCCGAAATGGAACCCATCATCGAGTTTCCGTCAGCGGCAAGTGTCAGCGTGCGGGTACCGCGCTGACTTCCCGCCAGTGTGCCGTCCGGGTTGTAGCGAAAGAAGCGGAACGTGGCGGTGTAATTCGGGCTCAGCGCGGTGCGTTTCCATACGCCAAGCGCGGGCCCCTGCAACGTCGGGGGCATGGAATTCGTTCCCGAGATCGAGCCGCCGCGCCCGAACACATTGGCGCCCTTAAAACTCCGAATGGCTGCGCCCGAAGCGCAATCCCGAATCGTCACGTTGGATTCCCAATAACCTTCGATAGCGTCTGCATCGTTTGCGGCCTGCGCAGTCGATTGCGCAGTGGCGTCGGAACCTCCGCCGCAGGCTTGAATCGCCAGGGTTAAAACCGCGCTTGTCGCCACCAGGAAGGATGCCGATTTCATCGTCAAGTTGCTCATTTGCTTCTCCGAGTAAAGCCGTTCGCGGGGCGCGAACGAGCGCTGGCACAATTGCATCCGGGCCGCGTAGAGTCCTTGGCAAGCAGTGAAAAGCGTCTGAAAAGTTGTGAAGAGCCACCATGCAAGTGCAACCGCGCTACGAGTTCGATGATTTCTGTCTCGATCCCGCCGAGCGGCGCTTATGGCGCGGCGGCCACCAGGTCACTCTCACGTCCCGCCAATTCGAGGCGCTGCTGCTGTTCGTTGAACGGGCTGGGGAGTTATTGGACAAGGACACGTTGCTCGCCGAGCTGTGGCCGAATCTGGTGGTCGAGGAGAACAACCTAAATCAAGTCATATCCACACTGCGACGCGCCCTGGGGGAGGAGTCGCACGAAAGCCGCTACATCCAGACCGTGCCGCGGCGTGGCTATCGGTTCGTAGCGCGCGTTACTGAGCGAGTCAGTGCGCGCGGCGAAGCAGTCGCGGCAACGGCAGTGTCCAGCGACCCTGCAAGCGCGGCAGTCACGGCGGCAGCATCATCGACGCGGCGCACGTTTCTCGGCATCGGCTTGGGCGGATGGGTAGCTACCGGCGTGCTCGGGGCAGGCGCGGGCACGGCCGCCTGGTGGACGATTCAAACAAGGCGTGCGCGCGTTCCGTTGGACGGCCCTCAAACGTTGGCAGTGCTTCCATTCAAACCACTGGTGGACGAGGGCCGCGACGAACTGCTGGAAGTCGGGATGGCCGACAGCCTGATTGCGCGCTTATCAACCGTGCCCGGTCTGGTGGTCCGATCGGTAGGCTCGGTGCGGCGCTACAGCGGCCCGGATCACGATCCGTTGCGTGCAGCGCGCGAACTCAATGTCGTGTGGATCGTCGACGGATCGCTGCAGCGCTGGGGGGATCAGGTGCGCGTGACTGCACGTCTACTACGCACGACCGACGGCGTAGCCGTTTGGAGCGGCAGCTTCGATGAGCGCTTTACCGGCATGTTCGATGTACAGGACGCGATTTCCGAGCGGGTCGCTCGCGTACTCGCACCGCGTCTGGCGGATCCGGACCGGCTGCGGCTCGCGGGCGCAGGCGGAACCCGGAACGCGGACGCCTATCAGCTGTACCTTGCGGCGCGCATGCACGCACAAGGCACTCTTGCCGAGGGCTTGCGCAAGAGCGTGGCGCTGTACCGGAAGGCGATCGAGTTCGATCCCGCGTATGCGTTGGCCTATACGGGTCTTGTCGAAACCTACCGGAGAATGATTTTTGGCGCCGACGCTGAGCCAATCCAGGTATTCGAGCCCGCCAAGCTTGCTGCGATCCGAGCAATGGAGATCGATCCACTGCTGGCTGACGCTCACGCCGCATTCGGATGGATTCGGTTTTGGTATGAGTGGGATTGGCCGCTTGCGGAAACGCATCTCCGCCGCGCGATCGAGCTCAACGCAAACTCGGTCGACGGGCATTTCGGGCTCGGCCTGCTGCTTCTGACGCTCGACCGCGGCGAAGAAGGCCTGGCACAACTGAGGACGGCACGTGAGCTGGACCCAGCGTCGCTGATCCTCAACACTTTGGAGGCTGCGTTTCTCTTCGCGCGCGGCCAACGCGAAGAGGCCAACACGCGGCTTGAGCGTGTGCTGGATATTCAGCCCAAATATTGGATTGCTCATCTCACCCGCGCGAGGTTCGAGTTCGTCGAAAACAGGCCCCAGCAAGCCATCGAAGCGCTACGGCGCGCCGACCGACTGGCCGACGGCAGCACCCAGGCAACAGGCCTGCTGGGCTTTGTGCTGGCGCAGCAGGGACATCGCGAAGAGGCGGAAGCAGTGCTCGCTCGCCTTTTGACGGCTGAGAAGACACGCTACGTGCCGCCCACGTCTGTCGCCATGATTTACAGCGGACTCGGTGCCGTCGCGCCCGCCCTCGATGCGCTCGAGCGCGCCTTTAAAGTGCGCGACACCCGGCTGATTTACATGAAAGACGACCCGCGTTGGTCCGGGTTACGGGCAGAGCCGCGCTTCGTGGCTCTGTTACGTCAGATGAAGCTCGATTCGTACGGACCCGGTACGCCGGCCAATTAGCGTCGTCAGCTTATAGCTGCCTGCACGGGCTGACCCAGATACGCTTCGCGCACCGCAGCGTTCGCGCGAATCTCGGCCGGCGCTCCGCTTGCAATCACCTGCCCGTAGACGAGCACGGAGATGCGATCGGCGAGCCCGAACACGACGCTCATGTCGTGCTCGACCATCACCAGCGTCTTGCCCTGCGTCACTTCGCGAATCAGATCGACCGCACGCTGGCTTTCGCCCCGGCTCATGCCGGCGGTCGGCTCGTCGAGCAGGATCACGTCGGCACCGCTCGCGATCGTGATGCCGATCTCGAGCGCGCGCTGCTCAGCGTAGGTCAACAGCCCCGCCGCAATGTCGCGCCGCCGCTTCAGCCCAACCCGGTCGAGAATCGCTTCGGTGCGTTCTTCGGCATCTGTGAGCTTGTTCAGGTTTTTCCAGAACGAGTACCGGTGCCCAAGCGACCACAGCACCGAACAGCGCAGATTGTCGAACACCGACAGCCGGTGAAACAGGTTAGTGATCTGAAAACTGCGTGCCAGACCGAGCCGATTGATCTCGTACGGTTTACGGCCGGTAATCTCCCGGCCGTTGAGCAGCAACCGCCCGGACGACAACGCGTGACGGCCGCTGATCACGTTGAACAGTGTCGATTTGCCGGCGCCGTTGGGGCCGATGATGGCGTGGCGCTCACCGCGCGGAATCTGCAGCGATACGCCGCGGATGATTTCGGTCTTTCCGAAGCGCTTGCTGACGTCGAGCAGTTCAAGCGCCGACGCTGACGATTCGCCGTTCATGGATTGTCGCGGATCCAGTCTTCGATCTCAACCTGCACATCGTCCCATTGCCGCTTGAGGCGCCGCCGGTAAAACTCGAACGCGATGCCGGCCGCCGCAAGCATCAAGACGGCGAACGCCCAGCCAGGAGCACGCGTCGTGTCGAACGGAAAGCCGAACAACCGGACTTCAGGCCCCTGCCCCACATTCAGCGTGACGTGATACGTCAACTCGATGATCAGCACGGTGCCGAACGCCAGCGCCAGAGTCGCCATCAGCACACCGAAGTACGGGTCCCGCAGGCGCGAGAATTTCCTGAACTTCAACACGCGCAGATTCATCAGGATCAGGCTCGACAATCCGCCCGGCGCGAACATCACGAGCAGGACGAAGAACACGCCGAGATAGAGTTGCCACGCGTTGGTGTAGTCGGAAAGCGCAACCGCGAAGAAGATAAACACCACCGCACCGAGGATCGGGCCGAAGAAAAACGCGACGCCGCCGATGAATGCGGCCAGCAGCACGCCGCCGGAGCGCACCGCGCTGACGTTTTCCGCGCTGACAATCTCGAAGTTGATGGCGGTCAGCCCGCCTGCGATGCCGGCGAAGAAGCTCGATAGGATCAACATCAACCAGCGCACGCGGTGCGTGTTGTAGCCGATGAACTCCGCGCGCTCCGGGTTGTCGCGCACCGCGTTCGCGATGCGGCCGAGCGGCGTCTGCGTCAGTGCGTACATCGCGATCATGCAGACGAAGCACCAGACGGCGATCAGGTAGTACACCTGAACCTGCGGCCCGAACGTGATGGCTGGAATGCCCAGAAACGGAGGTCCGCTGGTGCGATCGGCGGTGATGCCGCCCTCGCCGCCGAAAAATCCCGGAAACATCAGCGACGCGGCAAACACCATTTCGCCGATGCCGAGCGTGATCATCGCGAACGGCGTCCCGGCACGCCGGGTCGTCAGGTAGCCGAAGATCACGCCGAACAGCGCGCCGGCCGCACCGCCGATCAACGGCAGCAACGAGGTCGGCCAGACCAATGTGCCAGCGTCGATCCAGCGCAGCGCGTGAATCGCGAAGAATGCGCCGAGGCCCGAGTAAACCGCGTGCCCGAAGCTCAGCATCCCGCTCTGCCCGAGCAGCATGTTGTAGCTGAGCGCGAAAATGATCGTGATGCCCATTTGCGACAGCAGGGTCAGCGCAAAGCCCTTGGTGAAGTAAGCGGGCAAAAGCAGGAACACCGCCGCGGTGAAGCCCCAGATGACCCAGCGGCCGAGATTGAGCGGTGTGTATCGAAGAGGTGATGCAGATTGCACTTGCTAGCCTTTGTTCTCGCAAAATTGTCTGGCTTTGCCAGCGATTTTGCGCAAGCCACTCGGAGGAAAGTAGGGGTGCACTTTTGTCCGCCGCATCAGTCTTCGCGCGTGCCGAGCAGGCCCTTGGGCCGCACGATCAGGATCAACACGAGGACCAGGTAAGGCAACACCGGCGCGACCTGCGCCAGCGTCAGCCGAAGCACCTCATAACCCGGTGTGGTGGCATCGACAACGATACCGAGCGAAGTTGCGAACTTCGCAAACGACCAGTCGGACACCTTGCCAAAGCTTTCCAGCAGCCCGATCGCGATCGCCGCAATAAATGCGCCGGCGAGCGATCCCATGCCGCCCACGACGATCACGACGAAGACGATCGCGCCGACGGTGCCGGCCATTGCCGGCTCGGTGACGAACGCGTTGCCGCCGACGACACCGGCGAGCCCGGCGAGTGCGCAACCGCCGCCGAAGACCAGCATGAACACGCGCGGCACGTTATGCCCGAGCGCTTCAACCTGCTGCGGATGGGTCAACGCCGCCTGGATCACGAGGCCGATGCGGGTGCGCGTCAACAACAGCCAGATCGCGATCAACATGCCGATCGCCACCGCCATCATGAACATCCGGTATTGCGGAAACGTGATGCCGTAGTGCTGCAGCCAGCCCACCGGACCATCCAGTTCAGGCGGAACGCGATAAGCAACAGCGGCGCGGCCCCAAATGACCTGCACCAGCTCGACGATGATGTACGACAGGCCGAAGGTGAACAGCAGCTCGGGCACATGCCCCCACTTGTGCACTCGGCGCAGGCCCCAGCGCTCGACCGCGGCCCCTAACAGAAACAGCAGCAGCGGCGCTAGAAAAAGCGCGGCCCAGAATCCGACCCAGGTGCTGATCTGATAGGCCACGTAGGCGCCGAGCATGTAAAAACTGGCGTGCGCAAAGTTCAGCACGCCCATCATCGAGAAGATCAGCGTCAATCCGGCGGCCAGCATGAACAGCAGCAAGCCGTAGCTGATGCCGTAGAGCAGCTGGCTGATCGTTGCTTCCATTACTGCGCGGAAAAAAACGGCCCGGAAGATCCGGGCCCGCCATGTGATGAACTGCCATTCCCGCGCGAGCGGGAATCCAGTAGCTGAACGCGCATCGCCCGGATGCCCGTTTTCACGGGCATGACAACTACGGTCGCGCCGGCCGCTTCATACTGCAGCTGGTCGGCTGCGTCGCGACATACGTCGGATATGCGACTTCGGTTTTCCACGTGAACCCGGTTTTCTCGATGTCGTGCTTGTTGGCGCCACCGACCTTGGTCCACGATGTAATCCATAGCGGTTGCAACAACTGATGATCGGAAGCGCGCATTTCGATCTCACCATTTAAGCCGCTCAGCTTCGCGCCTTCCAGTGCGTACGCAACCCGCAGCGGATCGGTCGACTTTGCGCGCTTGACCGCATCGGCCATCATCGCCATCGCCGAGTAAGTCGCCACGCCGTAGAACTCCTCGCGGAATCGCTTCTTGAAGTCGAGATACGCTTTCTCGCCCGGATAGCCTTCGATGTTCGGGTGCCAGTAGCTCACCATGCGCATGCGGTTTTCACCGGCGGGGCCGATTGCGGTCGGGGTGCCGATCACGCCGGCGTAGTAGGTGTAGAAGTTCGCGTTCAGGCCGGCATCGCGCGCCGCACGTACCAGCAGTGCGAGATCTGGGCCCCAATTGCCCGTGATCACCGTGTCGACGTTGGCGGCGCGCATCTTTGCGATGTACGGCGAAAAGTCGCGCACCTGCCCGAGCGGATGCAGGTCGTCGCCGACGACCTTGATGTCCGGCCGCTTGCGCGAGAGCAGCTCTTTCGCAGCGCGCGAAACCTGATGACCGTGCGAATAGTTCTGGTTGATCAGGAATACGTTTTTGACTTCAGGCCGATCCTTGATGTAGGCAGTGAGCGCTTCCATCTTCATGTCGGTGTTGGCGTCGAAACGAAAATGCCAGAAGCTGCATTTACTGTTGGTCAGATCAGGATCGACCGCCGCGTAATTGAGGAACACGATCGACTGGCTCGGATTGCGTTCGTTGTGCTTGTCGATCGCGTCGATCAGCGCCAGTGCAGCGCCCGAGCCCTGCCCCTGTGCGACGTAGCGAATGCCCTGGTCGATCACCTGCTTCAGCGCCGTCAAGGTTTCCTGCGGCGAGCCCTTGTTATCGAACGACACCATCTCGAACTTGATGCCGGGCCCGGCCATCTGCTGCGAGTTGACCTGATCAACCGCGAACTGAAAATGCTTCAGCAGATTGGCCCCAACGCCGGCAAACGGGCCCGACATCGGATCGATGTAAGCGATCCTGATTGTTTGCTGGGCGCTGGCCGCAGGCGCGGCCTTGCTTTGCGCCAGAGCCGTTGTCGCGAGAATCGCCGCAGCTGCCGCGGCGATGCAACCGATGAGATGGCGGCGATTCATTCTGTCTCCTGGAGGGTCTTGTTTGCTGAAGAGAATACGCAAGACGCCCAGTAACGTAAAGACGCGAAGCCGAGCATCGTCCGAAACCGAACAGCATGGCGAGCTCTCGCACGGCAGAATGGCGTGCACCATTGGGCACGGATTCAAAGCTGGAGTAGCCGGTCTGAACGGCGGCTATCTCAAGCTACCAGGGCGACTGCCCGGCCCACAGTAGCGACTGGATTCTGCAGAAGCGAAGACCACGATGAAAAAATCGCCGATCGCATTCGCCGTAATTTGCGCAGCAGTTTGTTTCGACTGGAGCAACCCGGCTCCTGCACAGGCGCAGCCAGTGAAGCGAGCTTCAACCGCCTCGCAACCCGCAGAGCCGCCGGTCAGGCAGTTGATTATCAAATACAGGGACGAAACAGCGCGGACATTCAGCGCCGGCGTCGGAAAGTCCCGCGAGGCGACCCTCTCGAACAAAACGGGGATGGCGATCGCATACCGCCGGCCGATGTCCGGCTTGTCTCATGTGTACGCGCTTCCTCAGCCGATGAGCAGATCCGAGGCGTATGCGCTGGCAAAACGCCTGGAACTCGTCGAGCCGTCGATCGAGTATGCAGAACCCGACGCCATGCAGTACGCATTGATAACTCCGAATGACACGCTGTACGTCAATCAATGGCACTACAAGGCACCCGACGCGGCCGTCTCGCTTTTCGGGGGAATAAACGCGCCGCTTGCATGGGACATTTCCAGAGGGCAAGGCGTGATCGTCGCTGTGATCGATAGCGGTATCGTCAACCACCCGGATCTGGCTGCCAACGTCATTCAGGGCTACGACTTCATTGTTGATTCTGTAGCGTCGAACGACGGCGATGGGCGGGACGCCGACCCGTCGGATTCCGGAAGCTACGCTCCCGCCGGCTACTGTGGTTCGGGCGTACCGGCGCAGAACAGCGTCTGGCATGGAACACATGTGGCCGGAACGATTGCAGCTGTAACGAACAATGGCGTTGGCGTCGCCGGAGTGGCCTACGAGGCACGCATTCTCAACTTGCGCGTACTCGGTCGCTGCGGCGGCGGAGTGCTGTCAGATGTCGCCGACGCAATCATCTGGGCGGCCGGGATCGCGGTACCGGGAGTTCCTAACAATACGAACGTTGCCAAAGTCATCAACCTGAGCCTTGGCAGCGTCAACGCATGCGGCCCCACGTATGAAGCCGCGATTGCGGCAGCTTCCGCTGCAGGCTCGCTGGTGATCGCTGC
>JBGSWY010000063.1:0-3368 GCA_041751715.1 Burkholderiaceae bacterium | reverse complement strand
ATGATCGAGTTGCCCGGCCCGTGGATCAGCAGCGTGCGGAGTTGCGACATCGAGGACATCAAGAAGGCGTTGATCATCACACTGGGGCCGGATGTAAACCTCGCCAACGTGGCCGCATCCTCGATCATCGATACCGAGGCGGCGCGCGTCGGACTCGGTACCGCCGGGCCGCCATCAATGAAGAAACAGAACTGACGCGCCGCGAGCATCAAGCAGACACTGCAACACTCGCTCGCCCGCTATATTGAGTCATGTTGAGCCGTGCGATGGCCTGATGTGCGAACAGTCATTCACATGCTTGCACGATTGATCGCCTCGGTGCTGGTGTCCTCGATGCTGGAATCTGTACCGGCGTCGGCGAATACCCTGCGCTTCGCCAGCGCGTTCGATCCCAACTCGCTCGACCCGCATTCACTCGCGCTGCTGTATCACTCGCGCGTGGTGACGCAGATCTATGAAGGTCTGGTCAATCGTGACCGGAACTTCAGGCTCGAGCCATCGCTGGCGCTGTCATGGCAGGCGACGACGCAGACCAGCTGGCGCTTCAAGCTGCGGCCCAACGTCAAGTTTCACGACGGTGCGCCGTTCACCGCCGACGACGCGGTGTTCTCTATCGAGCGCGCACTGGCGAAGACTTCGCAGCGCGCAAGCCAGTTGCGCGGAATCACCGGTGTGCGCAAGGTCGATCTGCTGACGATCGACGTGCAACTTTCAGCACCCGATGCGGTGCTGCCGGAAAAGCTCTGGCTGGTCGCGATGATGAGCAAACCGTGGGCGGAGAAGCACGGGGTGATGCTGCCGCAGGACTACAACGGCAAGCAGGAAACGTATGCAGTGCGCAACGCAAACGGCACCGGACCGTTCATGCTGAAAACCTACGAACAGGACCGGCGTCTGATATTGACCGCGAATCCGGGCTGGTGGGACAAGTGTGGCAAGGGCATCGGCAATCTGACCGAAGCGGTTTACACCGTGATTCAGGCTGACGCGACGCGGCTCGCAGCACTCGCATCGAACGAGGTTGATTTCGTGATCGACGCACCGTTCCAGGATATCGCGCGGATCAAGCGCGACAAGTCGTTGAAGTCGATCGAAACCACCGACATCGGCGTGCAGTATCTGGGCTTTGATCAGGCGCGCGTCGAGCTCCAGTCCTCCGATATCCGGGGCCGCAATCCGTTCAAGGACATTCGCGTGCGGCGGGCGATCTACCACGCGATCGATATCGATCCGATCATCGCGAAAGTGTTGCGGGGGCAGGCGGTGCCCACCGGCTCGCACGTCTCGCCGCTGGTTGACGGCTACCTGCCCGAGCTGGACAAACGCCTGCCTTACAGCCCGAACGCTGCGCGCGCGCTGCTAAAGGAAGCGGGCTACCCGGACGGCTTCGAGGTTGCGCTTGATTGCGTCAACATCACGTTTCGCGCCGCAGTGTGCCAGGCGATCAGCGCAATGCTGGCGCAGGTGGGCATCCGCGTTTCGTTCCAGCCGTCGCCGAGCTCGTTGTTCTTTCCGAAGCTGACACAGGCCACTGCGGGCTTCTTCGAATTCGGCTGGTCGCCGGGCACCGATGCCTGGGTGATGCTCAACAATGTCATCCGCACCTGGGACGGAGCCGGCAGCGGCGCCTTCAACGGCGGCCGGTATTCGAATCCGAAGCTCGACGCGCTGATCGATGCGATTCGCATCGAGCCGGACATAGCGAAGCGGCGCGCGCTGACAGGCGATGCGCTGCGCATCATGAACACCGATCTGCCGCTGGTGCCGTTGTATCGTCGCAAGCTGACCTGGGTGATGCGGCCGAACATCGACGTGGTGCAGTGGCCGAACGATGTGCTCGAGTTGCGCTGGGTGATCATCAAATGAGAATCAAAATGAAGATCAGATGAGCATCACACGATTCTCTTTCCCGACCGACATTCATTTTGGTGCAGGCGCGAGCCGTCAGGTCGGTGCTCACCTGCTGGAACATGGCCTTCGCCGTCCGCTCGTGGTGACCGACAAAGGGCTGGCGGTGCTCCCAGTGCTGAAGAACTTCGTTGGCAATCTCGGCGCCGGTCTTGACGTGCATCTGTTCACCGGTGTGCATGGCAACCCGACTGCCTCACAGGCAATGCAGGGGCGCGATGCGTTTCGCTCGCATCGCGCCGACTCGGTCATCGGCATCGGCGGCGGCGCGGCGCTCGATGTCGCCAAGGCGGTTGCACTGATGGCGGTAAACGACGGCCATGTCATCGAGTACGCGTGGGATCACCCTGAAGTGCGGCCGATTGCCAACGATCTGCCGTACGTCGTCGCCGTGCCGACCACCAGCGGCACGGGCTCCGAAGTCGGGCGCTCGAGCGTGGTCAGTGACGACAAGACCCACATCAAGCAGGTGATCTTCTCGCCGAAGCTGCTGGCCAGGGCGGTGTTCGCCGACCCCGAACTGACGCTCGATTTGCCGCCCGCCGTGACTGCAGCGACCGGCATGGACGCGCTGACGCATAACATCGAGTCGTATCTATCGCCGGCATTTCATCCGCTGTGTGATGGCATCGCGCTCGAAGGCGTGCGCATCGCCGCGCGCGCGCTGCCGCCCGCAGTCAGGGACGGACGCAATCTTGCGGCGCGCGCCGACATGATGATGGCGTCGATGAGGGGGGCGATCGCATTTCCGAAGGATCTGGGTGCGGTGCACTCGTGCGCACACGCGCTCGGCGCGGTGTGCGATCTGCATCACGGCCTGGCGAACGCGCTGATGCTGGAACCGGTGATGCGCTTCAATCTGGAATCTGCACAAGACAAATTCGCCGAGCTGGCGCATGTGGCAAAGGCCGGCGGCGCGGACGAGTTCATTCCGTGGCTGGTGCGTCTTAAACGCGAGATCGGTATCGCGCCGTCGTTGTCGGTGGTCGGTGTCAGGCAGGAGCAAATTCCGGCACTGGTAGACATCGCGGAAAACGACATCTGCCATCAGACCAATCCACGGCCCTGCACACGCGCGGACTTCGAACGCTTTTTCGAGCAGGCAATGTGAAAACGCGCCCTCGCATCGGCATATCGGCATGTTTCTTTCATGCCGATGCCAGCCGGCCGGTGTTTACCGGCAAGACGCTGCAGTATGTCGAGCAGTCGATCGTGCACTGGGTGCAATCGGCCGGTGCTCTCGCCCTGGTCATTCCATCGCCCGAAGGCAGCACGAAGCGGGGTGACGTCACGCTGGCCGATTACGCGGCACTGCTCGACGGGCTGGTGCTGCATGGCGGCTCGGATGTGTGGCCGGGCAGCTACGGTGAAGAGCCGTTGAAGCCCGAATGGAGTGGCGACAAGGTGCGCGACGAGTATGAGATCGCGCTGTTGCGCGCGTTCATCGATGCCGGCAAGCC
>JBGSWY010000062.1:0-13117 GCA_041751715.1 Burkholderiaceae bacterium | reverse complement strand
CCTTCGACACCCTCTTCTTCCATCGCGCACAGCTGTTCGATGTCGGCCAGGCTGGCGACACCGCCGCTGGCGATGACCGGAATTTTCACGCGCCGCGCCAGTTCGGCGGTGGCTTCGACGTTGACGCCCGTCATCATGCCGTCGCGCCCGATGTCGGTGTAGATGATCGCTTCCAGGCCGTAGTCCTCGAACTTGATGGCGAGATCGGTCACGTCGTGCCCGGTCAGCTTGCTCCAGCCGTCGGTCGCCACCTTGCCGCCCCGGGCATCGAGGGCGACGATCACATGGCCGCCGAAGGCGCTGCACGCATCGTGCAGGAAGCCGGGATTTTTCACCGCAGCGGTGCCGATTACGACGAAGCCGACACCGTCATCGATGTAACGCTCGATGATGTCGAGGTCGCGCAACCCGCCACCCAGCTGCACCGGTAACTCCTCACCCACCGCCTTTATGATCTTCTTGATGACGGCCTCGTTGACCGGCCGTCCCGAGCGCGCGCCGTTCAAGTCAACGATGTGCAGCCGCCGTGCACCCTGATCGCGCCAGTAGCGCGCCATCGCCACCGGATCTTCGGAAAACACGGTGACATCCGCGTCCATATTGCCCTGGCGCAAACGCACGCAGCGTCCGTCTTTCAGATCAATGGCCGGGATAAGCAGCATGGATTCTGCGCAGATGCAGCCTCGAGGCGAAGCTCAAGGGTTCCAGCGCGTGAAGTTTTCGTAGATGCGTAGGCCGGCGGCGGCGCTTTTTTCCGGATGAAACTGTGTAGCGAAAATATTATCTCTCGCGACGGCGCACGTAAAGACACCGCCATATGTCGTTTCCCCTGCTATCAGGTCCAAGGCGAGCCCGCTGACATAGTAACTGTGCACGAAATAAAACCAGCTTTGATCGTCGATTCCGTTCCAGAGCGCATGCGGCTTGCTCTGCCGGACCCGGTTCCATCCCATATGCGGCACCTTGAGCCGGGCGCCGTCCGGATGCTGCATGTCGCGCCGAAAGCCTACGACATTCCCGCCAAACAGACCCAGGCCCGGCGTATCGCCTTCCTCACTGCGCTCGAACAGCATCTGTTCACCCACACAGACGGCGAGCAACGGCTTCGACGAAGCCGCTTCGCGCACCGCGTCTTCCAGGCCCGATTCGCACAGGTAGCGCATGCAATCGGGCATCGCTCCCTGCCCGGGAAACACGACGCGGTCGGCAGCACGAACCACTGCAGCATCCGACGTGATCTCAACCCTTTCGGCCGGCGCTACATGCTCGATCGCCTTGGCAACCGAACGCAGGTTGCCCATGCCGTAATCGACCACCGCGATCATTCGCTAGCGTCCTGTTCCGTTGATTCGTGGCAAAACGTCACACTCTTGCACGAGCAACAATGGCGAAATCGCCGTCAGCCGCGAAGCCGCGCAAAGGATCACGGTGATTCTCGCCATTGTTGCGCTGCGAATTAGCGGAACAGGACGCTAGAGCGCACCCTTCGTCGAAGGCACCGTCCCTGCGGAGCGCACATCGCGCTCGACCGCCATGCGCAGCGCCCGGGCAAACGCCTTGAACACGGTCTCGCATTGATGATGCGAGTTGTCGCCCCGCAGATTGTCGATGTGCACAGTGGCCAGCGCATGGTTGGCAAAGCCCTGGAAAAACTCGTGCGCCAGATCGACGTCGAACCCGCCGATCATCGCGCGCGTGAACGGCACGTGCCATTCGAGTCCGGGCCGCCCCGATAGATCGATCACCACGCGCGACAGCGCCTCGTCGAGCGGCACATACGCGTACCCGTAGCGCCGGACACCCGCCTTGTCGCCCAACGCCTTTGCCAGCGCCTGACCAAACGTGATGCCGACATCTTCCACGGTGTGATGGCCGTCAATGTGCAGATCGCCGCGCGCTTCGATCGTCAGGTCGATCGCGCCATGGCGCGCAATCTGCTCCAGCATGTGATCGAAAAATCCAATGCCGGTGGCGAGCCGGCTCGTGCCTGCTCCGTCGAGATCGACGGTGACGCGGATCTGCGTCTCCCTGGTGTTGCGCTCTACCTCGGCGCGCCGATTCACGGAGTTCATGGTCGTTGGTCGAGGGACGCTCGCAGCGCCTTTAAAAATGCATCGTTTTCTGCCGTAGTGCCGACTGTAACCCGCAGGCAGCCGACCAGCAGCGGATGCGTCGCCGCCACGTTCTTGATCAGCACGCCGCGCTGCTTCAAGGCGCCAAACACGGCGTCGGCTTGCGTCACCCGAAACAGGATGAAGTTGGCGGCAGATTCGAAGGCGCGTACGCCGGGCGTCGCCTGTAACTGGCTGCGCAGTTTTGCGCGCTCGCTGCGCAGCGCTGCCGCCTGTCCATCCAGGATCGACATGTTCTCGAGCATCAGGTCGGCCGCCGCCAGGGTCAGCACGTTGACGTTATACGGCGGGCGCAGTTTCTCGAACTGTTCGATCCAGTCGGCATCGGCCGCCAGGTAACCGAGCCGGATGCCCGCCAGGCCGAGCTTCGAAAATGTGCGCAGTATCAGCAGATTCGGAGTGCGCTTCAGCCAGGGCATCCAGGTGTCCTGCGCAAAAGGCAGATACGCTTCGTCGAGCACGACAATGCCGGGTGCTGCGCGCAGGATTGCTTCGATACCGCTGCGATCGAACAGGTTACCGGTCGGATTGTTCGGATGCGCGATGAAGATGACCGCCGGCCGATGCTCGTCGATCGCATGCAGCATCCGCTCCGTATCGAGCGCGAAGTTCTCCTTCAGCGGAACGCCGACATAGTGGCAGTGATCAAAGCGCGCCGACATTTCGTACATTACGAAGCTCGGCGCCGGCGCCAGCACGGTGGCGCCGGGCCTCGCGCAGGCCTGAATGATCAGATGAATCAGCTCATCGGAGCCGTTGCCCAGCATCAACTGCATGCCGGACGGCAAGGAAACCGCCCGGCCCAGCCGCTCCTTGAACCCGCGCGGATCGGATAGCGGGTAGCGATTCAGCGCCTGGTGCCCGAGGCGTTCGCCGAGTTGCTGCTGCAAGCCTTCCGGCAATGAAAAAGGATTCTCCATCGCGTCGAGTTTGACGAAGCCGACCGCACTCGGCACTGCATATGCCTCGATCGCCCGCACGTCTTCTCGAATGACCGAAAGGTCCGGGCGTGGGCCGAGACGGTCGAGCGGATCGATCATCGTGCCGGTTCGGCGGTGATGCGGGACTCGGCACTCGCCGCATGCGCGGGCAATTGCTCGCCGCGCGCCAGAGTGGCAGCGACCTTGCCCAGCGTCTGTGCGCCGGCAGCGGATACGCGAACAACACTGGTGCGCTTTTGAAAGTCGTAGACACCCAGCGCGGATGAAAAACGCGCTGAACGTGCGGTCGGCAGCACGTGGTTCGGCCCGGCACAGTAGTCGCCGATCGCTTCGCTGGTATGACGGCCGAGGAATAGCGCACCCGCGTGGCGGATCTGCGCTGCCCAGCGCTCGGGGTCATCGGTCGAAATCTCCAGATGCTCCGGTGCAATGCGGTTGGCGATCTCACACGCCTGATGCAGATCGCGCGTCAGGATCAGCGCACCCTTGTTCGCGAGCGACGCTTCGATGATCGCGCGGCGCGGCATGGTCGGCAGCAAACGATCGATCGATGCCTGCACCCGCTCGATGAAATCCGGATCATCGGTCAGCAATATGGCCTGCGCGGACTCGTCATGCTCGGCCTGCGAAAACAGATCGAGCGCAATCCAGTCCGGTTCGGTCCTGCCATCGCAGATCACCAGGATCTCGCTCGGACCGGCGATCAGGTCGATGCCCACGGTTCCGAATACGTAACGCTTGGCGGCGGCGACATACGCATTGCCGGGCCCCACGATCTTGTCGACCGCCGGAACGGTTTCCGTGCCGTAGGCGAGAGCAGCGACCGCCTGCGCACCGCCGATCGCGAACGCGCGCAGTTTGGTCGGACCGCTGCCGGCAAGCGAGGCGGCCGCCAGCATCAAGGTGTTGCGTGTGCCGCCGGGTGTCGGCACCACCATCACGATGTTATCGACACCGGCCACCTGCGCCGGCAGCGCGTTCATCAGCACCGACGATGGATACGCAGCGAGACCGCCTGGTACATACAGGCCCACACTCTGCAGCGGGCCGACGCGCTGGCCCAGTTCGGTGCCGTCGTCTTCGGTGTAGCTCCAGCTCGTGGCAAGCTGGCGTTGATGAAATGCGCGGATGCGGCGGGCGGCGGTTTCGAGCGCAGCGCGTTGTTCGTCGCCCAGCGAATCGAATGCGGCGTGCATCTCGGCGGCGCCAATCTCGAGATCGGCGACGGTCGACGCATTCACGCGATCGAATCGATTCGTGTATTCGAGCAAGGCCACATCGCCGCGCCGCCGGACATCATCGACGATCGCGCGGGCAACTCGGTCGATCTCGCGGTCGATCACGGTATCGGTCGCCACCAGTGCGGCGAACCGGGCGTCGAAGCCCGCGTCGCGCGCGTCGAGCCGGCGCACCTTCATCCGTGCACGCAGGCAGCCGCAGCCCGTTCGATGCGTGCGATCACGGGCATCAGTTCTTCGCGGCGCACCTTCAACGCGGATTGGTTGACGATCAGCCGCGCCGAAATCTGCGCCACTTCCTCCACCTCGATCAGATGGTTGGCCTTCAATGTGCCGCCCGACGACACCAGATCGACGATCGCATCGGCCAGGCCGGCGAGCGGCGCCAGCTCCATCGACCCGTACAGCTTGATCAGATCGACGTGCACGCCCTTGGCGGCAAAGTGTTCGCGTGCGGTCTGCACGTACTTGGTGGCGACGCGCAAACGCGCGCCGCGCCGCACCGCATTTGGGTAGTCGAAGCCGTCGGGCACCGCGACGCACAGGCGGCAGCGTGCGATACCGAGATCGACCGGCTGATACAGGCCGCGATCGCCCCAATGTGCGCCGTGTTCGAGCAGCACGTCCTTGCCGGCAACGCCAAGCTCGGCCGCGCCATACTGAACGTAGGTCGGCACGTCGGAGGCTCGCACGACGACGATGCGCAAATTCGGATCGGACGTGCGGAGGATCAGCTTGCGCGAGTCTTCTGCATTTTCCAGCGGCGCGACGCCCGCCGCCGCCAGCAGCGGCTGCACCTCGTCGAAGATGCGCCCCTTGGACAGTGCCAGCGTGATCAAGGACAAGCGCTCCTTGTGTACGCGACCGCTACGCGGTCGCACGTGCGCTCGTCGCGACTGGTTGGATGGGCGGGCTTCGGAGCGGCCGTGCGCCCGCCCATAGGACAACGGCAAGCGAGGGCTTGCGACGTCGTCACTTCGAAACGGAGCTTCACTTTATTCTCCGCACGTGTGCACCCAGCGCTGCGAGCTTGTTTTCCATGTTCTCGTAGCCGCGATCCAGATGGTAGATGCGATCGACCGTGGTTTCGCCTTCGGCGGCCAAGGCCGCGACGACCAGGCTGGCTGACGCACGCAGATCGGTGGCCATCACAGGCGCGCCGGCCAGCTTGTCAACGCCCTGCACGGTGGCGGTGTTGCCATCGATGGTGATATTGGCGCCCAGCCGCTGCAGCTCATGCACGTGCATGAAGCGGTTCTCGAAGATCGTTTCGGTGATTTCGCCGACGCCATCGGCGATGCAGTTCAGCGCCATGAACTGCGCCTGCATATCCGTCGGAAAGTCGGGATACGGTGCCGTGCGCAGGTTCACGGCGCGCGGGCGTGAGTCCATGCGAATCCGTATTGCGCCGTTTTGCGCATCGATCTGCGCACCGGCCTCACGCAATTTGTCCAATACCGAACCCAGGGTTTGAGCCGCCGCGCCGTGCAACGTTGCGTGCCCACCTGCAGCGACTACCGCGCTCAGGAACGTGCCCGTTTCGATACGGTCGGGCATTACCTTGTGGCGCGCTCCATGCAGCCGTTCTACGCCCTCGATCACGATGCGAGCGGTGCCTGCGCCGCGGATGCGTGCACCCATCGAGTTCAGCGCATCGGCAAGGTCGACGATTTCCGGTTCGCGCGCGGCGTTCTCGATAATCGTTTCGCCGCTTGCCAGAGTGGCCGCCATCATCAGATTCTCGGTGCCGGTCACCGTCACCAGTTCGGTCACGATGCGCGCCCCCTGCAATCGCTTTGCTTCCGCAACGACGAAACCATTTTCGATGCGGATCTTCGCGCCGAGGGCTTCCAGTCCCTTGATGTGCTGATCGACCGGGCGCGCGCCGATCGCGCATCCTCCCGGAAGCGATACGCGCGCGGCGCCGAAACGCGCCACCAACGGCCCCAGCACCAGGATCGACGCGCGCATCGTCTTGACCAGTTCATAGGGCGCTTCGGTGTTCGCGATCGCATCTGCTTTCAGTCGTGCCATTGCGCCATCACGCTCGACCGCAACGCCCATCTGGCCGAGCAGTTTTAACGTGGTCGCAACGTCCTGCAGCTCCGGCACGTTGTCGACGATCAGCTCATCGGCCGTCAGCAGCGATGCAGCAAGAATCGGCAACGCAGCGTTCTTCGCGCCCGAGATCGTGACTTCGCCCGCGAGACGCGTACCTCCGCGAAGTTTCAGTTTGTCCATCGAACCATCGAGGCAGACGGGTGCAGGCCGGTCTAGCGAGGAGCGGAACTGTACGGCACGGGTGATCCGGCGTGGCGTTGCGGGAAGTGCGTCAGGCATGCGGAGCTCCTTGCAGGCGCGCCCGCGACATGCGGACGATCTGCAAGGGTCGCGCGCGCCGGCGAACGCTGCGCGAACAGCGCGTGAAGACACGATGAACTCATCTTTTTTGCGTCTGCGGCTTTTGGGCCTGGAACTCGGCCGGCGTCAGTGTTCGCATCGACAGCGCATGGATCTCCTGCCGCATCCGGTCGCCGAGCGCGGCATAGACGCGCTGGTGGCGGGCAATCCGCGATTCGCCTTCGAACGCCGCGCTGACGATCAGCGCCTCGAAGTGCCTGCCGTCGCCACCCACTTCGACCACCTCACAATCAAGTCCGCTGGCGATGTAGCGCTGAATATCTGCGGGCGTCGGTTCCATCGGTGTCCTTGTTCAATTCCTGAGCTTGAAGCCGCGCGCCAGCAGACTGACCGCTATGCCGGCGGTGACGACGAACGCGAACGCGAGCACGGCAAAGCTGAGCCATGGGTTGACATCGGACTGCGCAAAAAAACCGTAGCGAAAACCGTCGATCATGTAAAAAAACGGGTTGAAGTAAGAGATGGTGCGCCAAAACGGAGGCAGGCTCTGGATCGAGTAGAACACACCCGACAGGAACGTCGCCGGCATCACGATGAAGTTCTGAAACGCCGACAGCTGGTCGAATTTATCGGCCCAGATGCCGGCGATCAAGCCGAGCGTTCCGAGCATTGCAGCACCCAGCACAGCAAACGCAAGAATCCACAGCGGAGCGGCGAACGACGGCGGCGCAAACCATACGGTGATGGCGAACACGCCCAGCCCGACGATCAGGCCGCGCACCACCGACGCCGCCACATAAGCACCGTACAACTGCCAGTGCGAGAACGGCGGCAGCAGCACGAAAATCAGACTGCCCATGATCTTCGATTGAATCAGGCTCGACGAAGAATTGGCAAAAGCGTTTTGCAGCACCGACATCATCACCAGCCCCGGGATCAAGAACGCCGTGTAGGTGACACCCGGCACAGCCTGCACGTGCTCTTCCAGCACATGGCCGAAAACGAGCAGATATAAGACCGCTGTCAAAACCGGCGCGGCGATGGTCTGGAAGCTGACTTTCCAGAAGCGCAGCATCTCCTTGGTCAGCAACGTGCGAAACGAAACCGACGCCGATGACGCATTCATGCCGTTGCCAGTGCGGGTATTCGCTCGGACTCGATGCGCTCGGCCATCAGCTGCAAAAAAACATCTTCCAGATCGGCGCGCCCGACCTCCAGATCCTCGATCTCGCAACCTGCTGCCTGGCATTCGGCCAGCACGCGGCCGACATCACTGGGGTGCGCGAGGCGCAACACAATGGCGCCATCGCGCTCGTCGATCCGGTGCGCGAGCACCGAGGCCGGCACAACTCCGCGCGCGCGCATCGTCATCTGCACGCCGGCGATATGCGACAGCAGGGCACGCGTCGTATCCAGCGCTATCACGGCGCCGGATTTGAGCATCGCAATCCGCTGGCACAGCGCCTGCGCTTCTTCCAGATAGTGTGTGGTCAGCACGATCGTGTGGCCTTCGCGATTCAGCCGGCGAATGAACGCCCATAGCGTCTGCCGCAGCTCGACGTCGACGCCGGCGGTGGGCTCGTCGAGCACGATGACCGGCGGCTTGTGCACCAGTGCCTGTGCGACCAGCACGCGCCGCTTCATGCCGCCGGAGAGCGCGCGCATGTTGCTATTGGCGCGGGACAACAAGCCGAGGTGCGAAAGCACTTCCTCGATCCAGGCGCCATTCCTGGTCAAGCCGAAGTAACCCGACTGGAACTCGAGCGTTTCACGCACGGTAAAAAACGGATCGAACGCGAGCTCCTGCGGAACGACGCCAAGCGCCAGCCGCGCTGCCCGGTAATCGCGAACGACGTCGTGCCCCATCACGGTCACGCGTCCGCTGGTCGCTCGCACCAGGCCGGCGATGATGGAGATCAGCGTGGTCTTGCCGGCGCCGTTGGGGCCGAGCAGACCGAAAAACTCTCCGGCTTCGATCTGAAGGTCGACCTGATCAAGTGCGAGGACAGCGCCGTAGCGCTTGGTCACGGCGGAAACCTGAATGGCAGCCACCGCGCGGCCGTGATCGGTAGGCGCGGTTATGGACGCGCAGCTGCAGGGATCGGCAGAATGCTGTCTACGCCGTAAACCGTTGCCAAGCTCAGCATATCCTCCGGCACGCCGGAAAGCTCAATCTGGCGACCGCCAGCCATGGCCTCGCGCTGCCAGGCCAGCAGGACCGCGAGGGCGGACGAATCGCATGTTTGCACGGCAGACAAATCGAACGAAGAATCGCCGGCACGGACGGCGTCGATACCGAGCTCCGCGATCTGCGCCGCGTTGGCAAGGCTCATATCGTTGACTTCGATTCGCATGAGCGGATCAGGCCTTTTTGCCCTGCGCCAGTTGCTTGTTGCGGTCGGACAGTGTCTTTATCAAGCCGTCGATTCCGACCGCGTTGACCTGCGAAGAAAACTGCGACTTGTAGTTTTCGACCAGCCAGACACCCAGGATGTTGATGTCGTAGATCTTCCAGCCGGTGCCGCTCTTTTCGAGCCGGTAGTCGAGCTGGATCGGATCGCCGCGCGAGGCCACTATTTGCGTGCGCACGATCACATCGGTGTCTGCCGGTTGTGCACGAAATGGCCGCAACTCTACTTTGTGATCGCTGACCTGCGACAACGCACCGCTGTAAGTGCGTACCAGCAGCGTGCGGAATTCGCGCGTCAGCGCAGCGCGCTGCTCTGGCGTCGCCTTGCGCCAACCGGGGCCGACGGAAAGCTGCGTCATTTTTTCAAAGTCGGTGTGCGGCAGCACTTTCTCGTCGACCAGCTTTTGCACCCGGTTGGAATCGCCGGACTTCAGCGCCTGATCGGCCTTGATCGCATCCAGCACTTCGGTCGACAGGTCGCGCACCATGGCGTCGGGAGTAACACTCGCCGGCTGCGCGTGGACGCCGGAAATGAGCACTGCGGATGTAGCGACAGAAAACAACAAGGGCTTCAGAAATCGCATGGTGATTCGTTTCGTAGTAAGTGATTCGACTAAATGGGACCGGCTCAAAGGCGCTTCGTTCGCCGCTGCCAAAGGCTCATTTCGGAGCCGGCGTGCCGGATTGCGGTGGCACCGGCTCCTTCTTAACGCCCGGGTCGGTCGGCGGTGCACCGGAAGGTGCGGGTTCGCTGCCAACGTCATCGGGAGCCCGCGGCGGATTCCCGTCGTATACCAAGCTTCGGCGGCGCTGCAGATAGCCGTCGCGAATGAAGCGGTACTTATCCAGCGCTGCACCGGAAATCAGATCATCAGCTTGCAGCAGTTCAGCACGCTGGTTGACGATGCGTGTGCCGAGAATGGAATTCCGGACGCGGATATTGTCGATGTAGAAGTTCACGTCGAGATACGGTTCGACGCCAAAGAAGCCGATCGCATCGCGCACGCTGCTTGGCCCAAAAATCGGAACCACCAGGAACGGGCCTTGTCCGGCACCCCAGCGGCCGAGCGTCTGCCCGAAGTCTTCATTGCTCTTTGCAAGCCCCATTTGGCGCGCGGGATCAAAGCACCCCAGCAACCCGATCGTCGAGTTGACGACGAAGCGACAGGTATCGGAAACGGCATCGACCGGTTTGCCCTGCAGCAGATTGTTAACCGCGTTCGATGGCTCTCGAAAATTGCTGAACACGTTGCTGATGCAATCACGAACTGGTTCGGGCAGCACAGCTTCATAGACCTGCGCCACTGGCTTCAGTACTGCTCGATCCACGACCTCATTGAATTCGAATACCTGGCGATTGAAAGACTCGACGGGATCGCGCGGATCGTTGCCAGAATCGGCCGGAACCGTGGCGCAGCCCGACAAGGTTGCTGCGATCACGACTAGGGGAACGACGGCACTTCGAAGCAGGGAAATCAACGGGTTATCCATACGCGTTTACGTTCGGGCTGCAGAGGCAAGCGCCGGGCCTGTTCGACAGCGGACTACTTGGCCGGCGCCGCAGGATCAGCGGCAGGCGGATCTGCGGCCTTGTTATACAAGAACTGGCCGATTAGATTTTCGAGGACGACGGCAGATTGGGTCAGCTTGATCTCCCCACCCGGCTGCAGGTTCTTGTCGGACCCCCCTGGCAACAGTCCGATGAATTGATCGCCGAGCAGGCCCGACGTCAGAATCTTTGCCGACGTGTCGTCCGGAAATACCACGCTCTGTTCCAGTTCCATCGTCACCCGCCCCTGATACGTATTGGTATCGAGCACGATCGCGGTGACTCGGCCGACCGTAACGCCTGCGCTCTTGACCGGCGCCTTCACATTCAGCCCGCCGATATCGTCGAAACGCGCCGACACCATGTATGTTTCGCCGAGCGCGAAGTTACCCAGATTGGCGGCCCGCAGCGCCAGGAACAAGATTGCCAGGATGCCGAGCAGCACGAACAGCCCGACCAGCGTTTCAATCCCCTTGCGTCCCATAAACCTCTCCAATCCGTTTAAGCGCGAACCTGGTTCGCCGTCGACTCTTTATCCGGGCGTGCTGAACATCAACGCGGTCAGAACGAAATCGAGGCCGAGCACCACGAGCGACGAAATCACGACGGTGCGCGTGGTCGCTTCCGCGACGCCGTCCGGCGTCGGCTTCGCCTCAAAGCCCTGATACAACGCCACGACGGTGCACGCGACGCCGAACACAAAACTCTTGACGATGCCGTTGCCAACGTCGTGAATTGCATCGACCCCATTTTGCATCTGCGACCAGAATTCGCCGGGATCGATTCCGATCATAAACACGCCGACCACGTAGCCGCCGAGGATACCGATTGCGGAAAACATCGCGGCCAGCAGCGGCATTGAAATGATCCCGGCCAGCAGGCGCGGCGCCAGCACACGAGCCTTCGGTTCGACCGCCATCATTTCCATTGCGGCCAGTTGCTCGCCGGCCTTCATCAGCCCGATCTCGGCAGTGAGGGACGTGCCGGCGCGGCCGGCAAACAACAAGGCGGTGACCACCGGCCCCAGCTCACGAACCAGCGATAGCGCGACCACGAGCCCGAGCGAGGTCGTCGCGCCGTAGCGGCTCAACGTGTAGTAACCCTGCAAAGCCAGCACGAAGCCGACCGACAAACCCGACGCCAGGATGATGACCAGCGATCGATTGCCGATCGCGTGGATTTGCGCAATCGTCAGAAATGGCCGCGTGATCGCAGAAAGCGAGTTGCGCAGCAGATCGATCACGAAGAACGTGGCGTGACCCAGCCCGCTCAGCACATCCAGCGCCTGCACGCCGAGCCGCGCCAGTGCATCACCCGGCCTCATCCCCTCAGCCCCAGGTCGTGCGCGAACGGTTTGGCCGGATAGTGAAACTTCACCGGCCCGTCGGGCTCGCCGCGAATGAACTGCCGCACCTCTTCGTCCTCGGACGCCTCGACTTCGGCTGCCGTACCGTGACCGACGATGCGCCCGGCCGACATCACGTACACGTAGTCGCTGATCTTGAAACACTCCCTGACGTCGTGCGAGACGACCAGCGATGTCGCGCCTGTGGCGTCGTTAAGCTCGCGAATCAGATTCGCCGCGACACCGAGCGAGATCGGATCGAGCCCGGCAAACGGCTCGTCATACATGATCAACTCGGGGTCGAGTGCGATGGCTCGCGCAAGTGCGACGCGGCGCGCCATCCCGCCCGAGAGGTCTGCCGGCTTGAGCTGCGCCGCCCCGCGCAACCCGACCGCGTTCAGTTTCATCAACACCAGATCGCGCAACATCGCCTTCGGCAATTCGGTGTGCTCGCGCAACGGGAACGCGACGTTGTCGAACACCGTCAGATCGGTAAACAGCGCGCCGAATTGAAACAGCAGCCCGACCCGGCGCCGCAACCTGAACAGCGCTTCGCGGTCACGCGGATTCACGGGCTCGCCGTCGAACGTTATCCGGCCTTTGAGCGGTGTCAGCATGCCGCCGATCAATCGCAGCAGCGTGGTCTTGCCGCAACCGGAGCCGCCCATGATCGCGATGACCTTGCCACGCGGAAACGACATCGTCATGTCGTGCAGAACAACACGGCGCCGGTCATAGCCAAACGTCACGTGATCGATCTGAACGAGCGCGTCGTTATTCATGTTCGAGTTATTTTGCCGATCCTGCATGGAGCGCCGAGGGCGCCGCGAGCAGGCGGCGGATTGTCGCACGGCAACCGGGGCGGCTTAGCCCTGGCGCTAGCCAAAAAAGGCGGCACTACGACCGCGCTACATCAAAGATCGCCTCCGCTGGACTTCGACGCTCGCGCGTCAGCGTGATCTTCTGATGCTCCTCGGTGCGCAGCACGACTGGGCGATCGTGAAGGTCAGCGTGGCAAGACGCTGCTGCTCATGAGGTACTCATCAACCGCACGCGCACATTGCCTTCCCTCTCTGATTGCCCAAACAATCAGCGATTGGCCGCGCCGCATATCGCCGGCCGCGAATACCTTGTCCACATT
>JBGSWY010000061.1:0-5560 GCA_041751715.1 Burkholderiaceae bacterium | reverse complement strand
GGCCCTGCCATCGTGCAATACATCGCCGATCAGGCACCAGCGACCCAACTGGCGCCGGCCAACGGCACGATGGCACGCTACAAGCTGCAGGAGTGGCTCAACTTCATCACGTCCGAGCTGCACAAGCAGTATTCGCCTTTGTTCGACCCGAGCACGCCGGATGAAGTCAAGACCAGGCAGCGCGACAAGATCGCGAAGCGTTACGACTGGGTCGCACAGCAGTTGGGCGATCAGGACTATCTGACCGGATCGACGTTCACGGTTGCCGATGCCTATCTGTTTACCGTAACGAACTGGGCAAAGTCGACCGGCATTGATGTGGCTCGCTGGCCGGCGCTACAAGGCTTCATGACGCGCGTCGCCGCGCGGCCGCATGTGCAGGAGGCGCTGAAGGCTGAAGGGCTCATCAAATAAGCGATGGCTGCTCTGCCAACGCTGTTCATTTCGCATGGCTCGCCGATGCACGCGGTTAACGCAGGCCGTGCGGGCGAGCGGTGGGCCGAGTTGGGCCGCACACTGCCGCGGCCGTCCGCGGTGTTAATAGCGTCCGCGCACTGGGAAACCGAGCTGCCGATGCTGTCGAACGCGCGGCAGCCCGAAACGATTCACGACTTCGGCGGCTTTCCGGCGGAGCTTTATGCGATTCGATATCCCGCCCGCGGTGCGCCCGAGGTGGCCGGGCGCGCGATGCAGCTATTGCACGCTGATGGCGTGTCGGCGACGAGTAATGGCTGCCGCGGTCTGGATCACGGCGCATGGGTTCCGTTGCGACGCATGTTCCCGGATGCCGATATTTCGGTTGCACAACTATCGATTCAGCCGTCACTCGATGCCGCGCACCATATGCGGCTCGGTGCTGCGTTGGCGCCGTTGCAGCATGAAGGCGTGCTTATCGTCGGCTCCGGCCATATGACGCACAACCTGCGTGAGTGGATGCGCACGATGCACGGCGGTTCAAACGCGGAGGCCGATACGCCGGCAGCAACGTATGTGGTCGAATTTCGCGAGTGGGTCGCCGATGCATTAGGACGCGACGATCCGGCCACCCTGGTGCGCTGGCGCGAGATCGCGCCGCACGCAGCGCGCGCGCATCCGACGCCGGAACATTTCATGCCATTGTTCGTTGCGCTGGGCGCTGCGGGTGAGCGGCCGCGTGTTGAGCGCATCGACGCCGGAATCGAGCAAGGTGTATTGGCGATGGACGCCTACGTGTTCTGGCCGCAGGCATCGTGAAACGTCACCACTCGCGTATCAGAGTTCGGTGAGCGTATAGCCTCGCGCGCGCAACATTTCGACCACGCCTTGCGACCCGACCAGGTGCAGGGCGCCGACCGCAAACACGTATGTCTTGCCGTCGGCCATCATGGTTTCGATCTTGCGCACCATGCGCGGATGGCGGCCAAACAAAATCGTATCGACCGTGAATCGCGAGCCGGCCGAAGATTGCGTGCGCATTTCGGACAGCAAGCGCTCGAGCGAGGCGCGATCGGCCGTTTCCCACGCCTGCACGATCCGGTTCAGCTCGCGCCGCGCGCCGCGCGTTTCGACGGCCTTTAACGCTTCTTCGAGAAACGACACCTGCGTCGCCCACGGCGCTTTCTCGAACAGCTCGAACTGCTGCTCGATCCCTTCGAACTCGAGAATCGGCTTGCGTTCGGCTTTCGCCACCCGCATCAGGTACGCCTCTACCGACAGCGCGGGCATGTAGCCGGCCTGTGCCGCCTCGAACAGCGCCAGCACATTGCCCAGCATCCATGGCTTCATGCGCATCATCGGCGCAACATCGAGCTGGTTGCGCGCCAGCACCGCTTCGACCCGCTGCCACAGCTCGGGAGTCAATCGCTTCTCGAGTCCCGGCGCTCCTTCCGGGTAAAGCGCGTATTTCTGCGTAGCGGAGACTGCGCGGGCGGCATCCGAAACGTCGGCCTCGAGCACGAACGCGTCGGCTCGCCGCAACTGCGCCAGACGTGACGGCGGCAGCGGGTAAAACTCGGGGCGGCCGACGTGAATCGTGCCGAGCAGATAGGCGACCTGCTTGCCCTTGCGCACCTCCCACAAGAAGCCGCGCCGGTCGTTGCCCTGCGCATAGCTGTCGCCGGCGGGAACAAGCGGAGCGAGCGCGCAGCACAGCAGCGCAATCAGCAGCCGGCTCATGAATGATGAGTAGGACATGACGTAAACATTGTACGGTTGACGTTGCTCGCAGCGAGAGGTCTGATTAGACTGCGCCGAACTTCACTGGGAGAGGGTATGCGCAACTTGTTGGTTGGAGCGGTGCTGGCATGTGCCACGCTGTCGGCGTCGGCACAGTATCAGCAGGAGCCGAAGGGCTACGTCGGCGCTGGCTACGGTATCTCCAGATACAGCGACTTCTGCGGCGCCACACCCCCCGGCTTTGAATGCGACGAAGACGGACAGGCATGGCGCGTTCAAGCGGGCTACATGTTCCTGCCATGGATCGGGATCGAGGGCTCATTCCTTCATTTCGGTGAAGCACATCAGCCCGGATTCCTCGTGAATCCGCCGCCCAATACCACTCCGCTGCCGAGCGCTTCGGACGGTCGCACCTACGCGTTCGCTTTGTCGGCAATCCTGCGCGCGCCGCTTGGGCCGGTGGGATTGCACGCCAAACTGGGCTACGGCGCTGTCACCGCCAAGTTCGCCGGCAACGCCGCAGTGCGCGACAACACGACAGGCGCCGTCAGCTTCTTCAACTCCGCGGCGCGCAAGACCAGGGGCGAATTCGTTTACGGCCTGGGTGGCACCGTCGACTTCACGCGCCAGTGGCACGCCCGCTTCGATTGGGACCGCACGGAAGGGCAGGACAACATCAATCCAAAGTACGACGTCGATGCCTACACGCTCGGCATCGGCTATCGCTTCTAGCGGATCCGGCTTCGCAATAGACGGCCCTGCCAATGTAGGGCCGTTTTGTTTTCGAGTCCGACAACTCCATCCGTAAAATCCGTCGGATGAACGTCGGCACCGCTCAGTATCGCTCCATCTGGCCGCTCGGTGACGATGCGGTGGGCATCGTCGATCAGACGAAGCTGCCGCATGCGTTCGTCACGCGCACGGTGACCGGCGTCGATGACATGATTACCGCCATCAGCACGATGGCGGTCCGAGGCGCGCCCCTGATCGGAGTGGCAGGCGCCTACGGTCTGGCGCTGGCGATGCGCGACGACGCGAGCGACGCGCATCTGGCCCTCGCGCACCAGCGCCTGAATGCGGCGCGCCCGACCGCGGTGAACCTGCGCTGGGCTCTGGACCGGATGCATGCCGTATTGGCGCCGTTACCGATCGCGCGGCGGCGGCAAGCGGCGTGGTTTGAGGCGGCTCGCATAGCCGACGAGGACATCGCGTTGAACCGATCGATCGGCCGTCACGCCGCTGATTTGCTGCGCGCAGTGCACGTCGCCCGGAATCGCCGCGTACAGGTGCTGACACATTGCAACACCGGCTGGCTGGCCACGGTCGACTATGGGACGGCGCTGTCGGGCATCTACCAGGCGCACGATGCCGGCGTGCCGCTGCACGTGTGGGTCAGCGAAACACGGCCGCGCAACCAGGGGCTGCTGACCGCATGGGAATTGGCGGCGCACGGAGTGCCGCACACGCTGATCGTCGATAACGCCGGCGGGCATCTGATGCAGCGTGGCGATGTCGATCTGGTACTGGTGGGTGCAGATCGGGTCAGCGCGCGCGGCGATGTGGCCAACAAGATCGGCACCTACCTGAAGGCGCTGGCAGCGCACGACAACGAACTGCCGTTCTACGCAGCGGTTCCATCGCCGACGATCGATTGGTCGCTGCCCAATGGGTCGCAAGTGCCGATCGAGGAGCGCGCAGGTGATGAGGTTCGCCAGGTAGCCGGCATCGGTGGCGACCTGGGCAGCGTTCGCATCGCCGAGACGCGCACTGCGGTGGCCAATCCTGCGTTCGACGTGACACCGGCGCGCCTGGTCACCGGCATCATCACTGAGCGCGGTATCGCAGCGCCGGCCGATCTGGCGACGCTCTTTCCGGAGCATCGGCGCGCTGCATGAGTCTGCTTCGCATGGAAGACAGCGCCGGGCTGCGGCGCGCCGTCATTACCACCGCGCTCGCTATGAACGCCGCCGGCATCAACGTAAACACATCCGGCAACGTGTCAGCGCGCTGCACGCGCGGTGCGCGGGAGGGCTTCGTGATCACCCCTTCCGGCTTGCCGTACGGCAAGCTGGCTGCCGACGATCTGGTGTTCGTCGACGACGCTCAGGCGACCACCGGCACCCATCGGCCGTCGTCCGAGTGGCGGTTTCATTGCGCCATCTATGCTGCGCGGAGTGACGTCGGTGCGATCGCGTGCACACGCATTCGCCGCACGCGACTGCGCTGGCCTGCCAGCAGCTGGACATTCCGTCGTTTCACTACATGGTCGCCACGGCCGGCGGCAGCGATATTCGCTGCGCACCTTACGCAACGTTCGGCACACAGCAGCTGGCCGACCACGCGCTCGGCGCGCTGAAAGATCGCCGCGCATGCCTGTTGGCGCATCACGGCGTGATTGCCTGCGGCCGCGATCTTGAGTGCGCGTTTGCGCTCGCCGTCGAAGTCGAGAACCTGGCCCGCACCTATATCGCGGTGCGTACGCTCGGCACGCCGAAGCTGCTGGCGGCGGACGAAATGGCGCGGGTGCTCGAGCGTTTTCAAACCCACTACCGGCCAGCGGACGAGTAGGTTCCGCGTGCGTTTGGTTGGTGCAAGCCAGTGCTACCGCCTGTCGGGCTCAGCCGTGCGTACGTTGCTGCACCGCATATTCTGGGTATATTCAGTGGATAACACCCCGACAGAATGCCGTGTCATCTTCGGCTGCATAGGGAATGTCCCCACAAAGCTCGCCGTATCCGTCGTCCGGCGAAAGCGTCGGCCGCTTTCGCGGCTCGGTGCGTGCCACGTTATGGCCGACTCGCTCGCTGACCGGTACCGAGCGCTGGTTTGACGAACTCTATTTGTGGACCGAAGGCGGCGGCGCGTCGACCACCGAGCGTGCTGGGATCCAGCTGCACGCATTGCGCGATGCGTTCGACTGGCTGGCTTACGACCTGATCGATCGCGTCGGCGTCACGGTGTCGTTCGGCACGATCGAGCGTTCACTCGATCCGCTGACCGAGTTGTTCGAAAAGAACCTTCTGTTCGCGCATCGGATGTTCGTCATGCTGCGCGGGACGCCGCAGCGGTTGCGCTCGCGCTACCGGCTGCGCGCGTTTGCCGACATGCTGCGCGGCTGGAACTTTCCGGTCGGCTACCGCATCTCGGCGCCACGCGTCAGCATGGAGTTATCCGGTGTCGATCTGGTGCAGCCGATCTTTGCCAAAGTGCTGGCAACGACTTCACCCCGCGCCGAGGCCTGGAACGATCTGGCGCTGGAAGTTCGGGCGTTGTCACTCGACACGAAGAGCACGATCGTCGGCGCGATCGAAACGCGCCAGCAGCAGCAATCGGCCAGCCGCGTCGGCTTCGAACTGGGTCAAGGCCGCGCCATCCGCATGCCCTATCCGCCGCCCGTATTGCCAAC
>JBGSWY010000060.1:0-3199 GCA_041751715.1 Burkholderiaceae bacterium | reverse complement strand
ATGTTCGAAGTCGCCTTCTCGCGCCGAATGTGCTGCTCGCGCGTCTGCAGGGTGAGCCGGTACGCGGGTTGGCCCTGCGAGTCGATCGACACTCCGACCAGCCGCCCCGGCATCGAGCGCTTGAACGCATCCTTGCACGCCAGAAACGCCGCATGCGGGCCGCCGAAACCGAATGGAACGCCGAAGCGCTGCGAATTGCCGACGACAATATCGGCATCCCATGTTCCGGGCGCTTCGAGCAACGTCAGCGCCAGCAGGTCGGCCGCCACGCAAAACAGCGCACCGTTGTCGTGTGCCCGTCCGACCAGCGCGCGCATGTCATGAATCGATCCGGTGGTCGATGGATATTGGGCAAGGACACCGAAGTAGTCGGCGTCCGCCATCAGCTCCGGAACGATCCCGACCTTGACTTGAAGCCCGAGCGGGTCAGCCCGCGTCTGCACGACTTCTATCGTTTGCGGATGACAGTCGGAGGCCACCAGGAACACGTTGCTCCGGTTCTTCGCGCTGCGCTTCGCCAGGGTCATCGCTTCCGCGGCGGCGGTGGCTTCGTCAAGCAATGACGAATTGGCGATCGCCATACCGGTCAGATCCGACACCATGGTCTGGAAATTGATCAGTGCTTCCAGCCTCCCCTGCGAAATCTCTGCCTGGTACGGCGTGTACGCCGTGTACCAGGCGGGATTTTCCAGAACGTTGCGCAAAATGACGTTCGGCGTGTGCGTACCGTAATAGCCCTGGCCGATGAAGCTGCGAACGACGGTGTTCTTCCCGGCGATCGCACGAATCTTTGCTAGTGCTTCCTCTTCGTTGATTGCCCTGGGCAGAGCGAGCGGAGCGGTCAGCCTGATCGTCGAAGGCACGATCGCATCCACCAAAGCGTCCATGGACGCCGCGCCGACCACCGCGAGCATCTCGCCGATCTCGGCATCGCTGGGTCCGATGTGCCGCGAATGAAAATCGTTGTGAGCTTCCAGTTCGGCCAGCGAGGACATGTCAGGCAGCGTCCAGGTTCGAGCGATATTTCGCGGCGTCCATCAGTTCATCCAGCGCCGCAGCGGTTTTCATCTTGAAGATCCATGCGTCATAGGGACCGGAGTTCAGTTTCTGCGGCTCCGCCTCGAGCGCTTCGTTGAAGGCGACCACTTCGCCGTCGACCGGTGCGTAGATATCCGACGCCGCCTTGACCGACTCGACGACGCCGGCAGTCTCACCCGCCTTCAACGCCCGGCCGACCTTGACGTCGCCGACGAACACGAGGTCGCCCAGCATGTCCTGTGCGGCATCGGTGATGCCGATCCACAACAAGCCGTCATCGCCCTGTTTGACCCACTCGTGCGTCGGTGTGTACTTGAGATTCTCGGGAAATTGCATCCTGTGACTCCTGTGATCGGTGATCGCTTAAACCAGAACCTTGCCATTGCGCACGAACGGCATCCTGACGACCTGCGCATTCAGCAGCTTGCCGCGAACGTCAACCTGTACCGTGTCGCCTGCTTTGACGGCGCGCGGCACGCGCGCCATCGCGATGGATGCCTGCATCGTCGGCGAGAACGTTCCACTGGTGACCTCGCCGTCGCCCGCCGAGGTGATGACCTTCTGGTGCGAACGCAAGACGCCGCGATCGATCAGCTTCAGGCCGACCAGCGCCGTGCGCGCGCCCGCATCTTGCAGGGCATGTTCGAGCGCACTGCGGCCGATGAACTCGCGCGCCGTTTTCATATCGACAGTCCAGGCAAGGCCGGCATCGAGCGGCGATACGTCTTCACCCATGTCGTTGCCGTACAGATTCATTCCCGCTTCGAGCCGCAGCGTGTCACGCGCGCCAAGGCCGATGGGCGCGACACCGACGGCTTCAAGGTCGCTCCACAATTGCGGTGCGTCTTTGTCGGGCAACATGATTTCGAAGCCGTCTTCGCCGGTGTACCCGGTACGCGCGACGAACATATCGTCAACTTCGGCCGCGAAGAACGCTCCTATATTCTCGGTAGTGCTGCATGTCGACGGCCGCGCCTGCCAGAACTTTGCGCGCGCATTCGGACCCTGCACTGCGATGATGGCCAGATCGTTACGTGGCGTGATCCGTACCTCAAAGCGGCGATCGGCTGCCACATGCCGCATCCAGGCAATGTCGTTGTCTGCGGTCGATGCGTTAACGACGACGCGAAACCAGTCGTCGCGCATGAAGTACACGATCAGATCGTCGATCACGCCGCCGGTTTCGTTAAGCATGCAGGAGTACAGCGCCTTGCCTGCTTGCGTCAGCTTGTCGACATTGTTCGCAATCAGCAAGCGCACAAATGCGCGCGCATCGCTGCCCTCGATATCGACCGGACGCATATGCGAGACGTCGAACATGCCGGCGTCGCGCCGCACCGCGTGATGCTCCTCGATCTGCGAGCCGTAGTGCAGCGGCATGTCCCAGCCGCCGAAGTCGACCAGTTTGGCGCCGGCGGCGGCGTGGACTTCGTACAGCGGAGTGCGTCGTAATGTCATGCGGCTCCAAAGAAAAAGGGACGCAAGCTGAGATCAAAATCAGCCAGCGCCCCTCTGTCCTTTGTGCCTGAGAGTTTCGAGCAACGGCTCGTGCCCCTTCGGCGCCACCGATCGAGTCGGCAGTCTCTCCAGAGTCGCTCGCGCGAGGCGGTTTTCGGTACCTGAGCGATTACGGGTATTGCGCCTTCGGCGGTGATTCGACCTACCATCGAATCACGCTCTCCCGCTTCGCGCTATGAGCGAGAGCGAAGAATACCTTAGCCCGGATATTTCACGAGGTCGCCCCCCGCATTCGTCGTTGGCAAGTTTCATCAAACACCGCACCGTTCCACCAGATATCCAATTTGGATGGTCGGGGCTACGCGGGTTTGCGCGGCGCCTGCGCGGCCGGCTTGCGCTCAAGTGCTCGCGAATGCACTTGGCATTCGACTGCGCCCCTCTCGCGCAACCCGCCTCGCGCATGCATCCACGCAAATCCCGCGTCCCTCATCAAATATCCGGGCTAGACCCGAGCGCGCTCAGCGCTCAGCATCGCGCGCAGCGGCTCGAACTCGACCGGCTTTACCAGATAGTGGTCAAAGCCGGCGTCTTCAGCGCGCCGGCGATCTTCGTCCCGACCGTAACCGGTGACGGCGATCAACTTCGCATCTTCGGTTTCCGGCAGCGCGCGCAGCCGGCGGGCCAGTTCATAGCCGTCGATGTC
>JBGSWY010000059.1:0-6023 GCA_041751715.1 Burkholderiaceae bacterium | reverse complement strand
GGAGCGCTGGTGATATTCGAGGGTCCGCACGCCTACATCTCGCCCGCGTGGTATGCAAGCAAGCAGGAGCACGGCAAGGTCGTGCCGACCTGGAACTACGCAGTGGTGCACGCGCACGGGCCGCTGCGAGTGATCGACGATCCCGTCTGGCTGCGAAATTTCGTCGAGCAGTTGACGAACCGCCACGAGGCGCCGCGCCGGGACCCGTGGAAGGTCACCGACGCGCCCGCGGACTTCATCGATTCGACGGTCGGTGCGATCGTAGGCATTGAAATTCCGATCTCGAGGTTCACCGGCAAGTGGAAGGTCAGCCAGAACCGGTCTGAAAAAGATCGCGCCGGCGTCGCTGCGGGACTGACGCAACAGCCGAACGACGCTGCCGCCGCCATGGCTCAGCTGGTGCGGCAAACAAAGGGCGGCTAGAGAAACTCCAACCGCCCTTTGACAAGAGACCGCTCGCTAATTATTGCCGTTGCTGAAGGCCTGCTTCAGTCGCTTGCCGGCATACGCCTGCGCCTCCTGCGCGTCCTTCACCACTGCTGCCATGCCGAAGAATTCGTGCGCGGTGCCTTCGTAAACGCGGCGCTCGGTCTTCACTCCGGCTTTCTTCAGTGCAGCTTCCAACAACTGGCCGTCGGACCGCAACGGGTCGATCTGCGCATTGATGATCGTCACCGGCGGCAATCCCTGCAACTTTGCGTTGACCAGATCGACTCGCGGGCTTTTTGCATCGTCCGGCTTGGCAAACACCTTGTCGACGAACCACTCGATCATGGCCTTGTTAAGCGGCTTGGCGGTCGCGCTGTCGACGTACGACTCGGTCGACAAATTCCCCGTTTGCGCCACCGGATAAACGGAGACGATGTGCACCGGTGCCTGAAGACCTGCGTCGCGCGCGGCGACCGCGGTGGAGATCGCGAGATTGCCGCCGGCACTTTCGCCCGCCAGCGCCATGCGCTTCGGATCGCCCTTGATCGACGCCGCGTTCGTGGCGACCCACCGATAAACGGCGAGCGCATCGTCCCAGGCGGCGGGAAATTTGGCTTCCGGCGCAAGTCGGTAGTCGGCCGAAACCACCACCGCATTCGCCTGCTTTGAAAGACCGCGCGCGCCGCCGTCATAAACGATCCGGTCGGCGATGACCCACCCGCCGCCGTGAAAGTACACGATGACCGGAAATGGGCCGGACCCCGCCGGCGTGTAAATGCGCGCCGGTATTGGACCGGCGGCACCCGGTATTTGCCGGTCCTCGCTCGTAACGCCGGGCACCAGAACGCTCGGCTCGGTGCTCTTGCCCTGCTTCTTCAAGATCACATTGACTGCATCGGCGGGCGTGGGCTGCTTGCGCGCTTCCGCAGCGTCGAGGGTTTCGATCGGCTTGCCGTTCAAGCCGGCAAGCGCGTCGAGCACTGCCTGCATATCGGCATCCGCCTTGTACTTGGTGCCAGTTTTGGTTTCCTCCGCGGCGGCCTTGGCCTTATTCATCGAGTACGCAGGCGCCGCTACAAGCATGCACGCGGCGAGCGCCGCGCCGAAGGTAAGAGTCGGGTGAGTCATCCATCTGCCTAAGAAGAAATAGCTCCACGTTGGAAGAAAACGCGGAACATTGGGGCGAGCGAAATCGATCGCTATTCGCTTTCCGCGGTCGCGTCGGCGCCAATGCCCAGTTCTTCGATCAGTTGCTGCTTGCGCTCCAGCATCTGCGGTCCCAGTGCAGCCGTGTCGAGCTTCGCTTTCTTCAGCTTCGGAAACATCTCGTCTTCCTCTTCCTCGACATGGTGCTCGATCAGTTCGCTCAGCACCTTGACTTTCGCGTCGTAGAGATCGTCGTCCGGCGACATATCTGCCAGTTGCGCAATCAGGTCTTTGGCGCTTGCGTGCTCGACGACAGCTTCATCGACCAGATCTTCTTCGTCGAGGATGTCGCGCGCCGCGGGGTAGAAAATCTCTTCCTCGACCTGCGCATGAATCGTGAGTTCAGCGCAGATGGTCGCGGACAGCGACTCCTTTTCGTTGTAGCTGCCTTCGTTTTCGACCAGCTTGTCGTATTCCTTGAAAAGCTTTTCGACCTTGCGATGGTCGGCCGTCAACAGTTCGATCGCATCGGTGGGAGTAGGTGATTTGGTTGCCATTGGGTTGCCTTGGTCGGTTGGGTGCGGAAGGCTTAGCGACCGGCAAGACGTATGCCCATGACCCATAAACGAAGAAATCGCCCGGGCGCCGCCGGCAGAAGAATGAATTGCCGGCGCGGCACATATTGCCGGTTCGTAAGCGCCGTAATGAGTAAACGATGACGGCTGTAATCCGCTCAAGCGTCTATATGCAACCAGCACCCATCTGGGCCGTTTTTCGAGATGCAAAGACCGGGCACCTGGTCCGCAAATATATTGCGGCCGGCAACCCGAAGTCCGGGAAGCCCGCAACGCAGCGGAAGAACACGCGGGCTTAACCGTCACGGGTACTGGCGGAGAGAGTGGGATTCGAACCCACGATGGGCTTTAGACCCATACACGCTTTCCAGGCGTGCGCCTTCGACCGCTCGGCCATCTCTCCCGCTCTTTCGCTTCGAGTATATCGGCCGATCAGCAGGCGAAAAAAAGCCCGCGATGCGCGGGCTTGAAAAGCAATGCCTCGATCAGGCAGCAACGGTGCTGACGGTGTCACCCTTGAGGTTCGGGTAACGCACGTGCTCGACGAAGTCCTGCACGTCGCGGGCCGGCTCCTTCGTCAGCAGACTCACGATGATTAACACCGTGAGGCCGATCGGAACGCCGAAGACGCCGGCTGAAATCGGCGAGATGCCGAACCAGAGATCCATTCTCGTGGTGCCAAACCATTCGATGAACTGCGGGTACGTGCGAGACATGTAGTACAGACAGGTTCCGAGACCCGCCACCATGCCGGCGATGCAGCCCCATCGGTTTGCGCGCTTCCAGAACACACCCATCACCAGTGACGGGAAGAACGCCGACGCCGCCATCGAAAACGCCGCCCCCACCAGGAACAAGATATTTCCAGGCTTCAGCGAAGTGACCCAGGCCGCGAAGAGTGCCACGACCAATAGCAGGACCTTGGAAATCAACACCCGTTTCTGGGTCGATGCGTTGGGGTTGATCATCTTGTAGTACAGGTCGTGCGACAACGCATTGGCGATCGTCAACAGCAGGCCATCCGCCGTTGAGAGCGCTGCAGCGAGACCGCCCGCGGCCACCAGACCGGAAATCACGTACGGCAATCCGGCGATCTCCGGTGTAGCGAGCACGATGATGTCGCCTCCCAGCGTCATCTCTGCCAGCTGCACGATGCCGTCGCGGTTGATATCGACGACCGCCATTAATGTCGGGTCGATCTTGGCCCACGCGGCCACCCACGCCGGCAGGTTCGCAAAGGCGGAACCTACGACGTTGTGATAAATCTCGTATTTAACGAGAACCGCCAGAGCAGGCGCCGTAAAGTACAGCAGGAAGATGAAGAACAGCGACCAGAACACCGAGTTGCGCGCCTGCTGCACCGACGGCGTTGTGTAGTACCGCATCAGGATGTGCGGTAACGCGGCCGTGCCGAACATCATGCAGAACGTTAGCGCCAGGAAATTCCAGCGTTTGGTATTGCGTTCAGCCTCGCCCGCCGCGCCGGTCTTGTTAGTCGGAAACGGAGTTGCATGCTGGAACGGCGGTGCAGCCTTGGCGTTGTTGGACGTCACCTGCCTGCCCCACGCCGCCTTCGCATCGTCGGCTGTCTGCGGATAGTCCGTCAGCGCTTTCTCCGCTGCGCGAATATCCGGAACACCTGCGTTGGCCGTCTTCAGGTCTTCCACGCGCTTGGCCGCCGCCGCACGCCCCGATTCCCAAGACGCCGGCAGCGCATCGATCCGCGCCTTCGCGTCGGCCGCGTTCTTCTTGTAGATGTCGCGCACTGCAATTTCGCCTGGCTCGCTACGTATCTCGTCGCCCCTGACCTGAACTTGCTGCAGCACCTGGCCATAGACCAGTTGTGGAATCGGGAAGCCGGTTATCTTTACCGAGAGCCAGACCACCGGAATCAGATACGCAATGATCAGGATGATGTACTGCGCCACCTGCGTCCAGGTCACTGCACGCATGCCGCCCAGGAACGAACAGACCAGGATGCCCGCCAGCCCGAGAAACACCCCCAGCTCGAAGGCAACGCCGATGAAGCGCGATGTAATGATGCCTACGCCGTAGATCTGCGCCACCACGTACGTAAACGAGCACAGAATCGCCGCGAAAATTCCGATTGCCCGCGGAATATTGCCGCCATAGCGCGCGCCAAGAAAATCCGGAATCGTGAACTGGCCGAACTTGCGCAGGTACGGTGCAAGCAAAAGCGCTACCAGCACATAGCCGCCGGTCCATCCGATAACGAAACCCAGGCCATCGAAGCCGGTCAGGTACAGCGTGCCCGCCATGCCGATGAACGATGCGGCCGACATCCAGTCGGCGCCGGTTGCCATGCCGTTGAACAGTGCCGGAACTCGCCGCCCCGCCACGTAGTACTCGGCAACGTCCGCCGTGCGGCTCATGATGCCGATGCCGGCATACAGTCCGATCGTGGCGAACAGGAACGCGTAGCCGATCCATACCCTCGGCAACCCCATCTGTTCCAGTATTGCGAGGACTATGACGAACGTGAGAAACCCCCCCGTGTAAAACGTGTAGTACTTGCGCAGCTGCTGAAAAAAAGCTCGATTGGTGCTGGCGGTCGTGCTCATGCCTCGTCTCCTTCGTCTACACCGTACTCAAGATCCAGCTTGCGCATGTAGCGCGCGTAGAACCAGATGATGAGAACGTAGACAATCAGCGATCCCTGTGCGGCCATGTAGAACGACAGCGGCCATCCGAAGAAATTGATCTCGGCCAGCGGGATTGCGAAATAACCCATTACGTATGTGACCACGAACCAGATCGCCAGAAGAATCGCGGTGATCTTCAGATTGCGACGCCAATACTCTCGATGCTTTTCAGTCTGCTGCATGGTTGCTCCTCGGTAGTTTTTCGACTCCTTGCTCACACGGCTTCAACAGTTACGACCTCCTTCGAAACTGAACCCTCATCCCGATGCCGCGCAACCGCGCGCGGTGCCGTCTGCTGCAGATCCCGCTTCAGCGTTGCGGAGAATTTCGGCTCGAACTCTGCCAGCTGTGCGTGAACCTTCCAAGCCTCATCGCTGCGCCCCAGATGGTGATACGTCAAACCGAGCTGGTAATACCCGTAGGGGCTGAACGGCTGCAGCTTGATGTTGCGCTTGAACGCTTCGATCGCTTCTTCCAGCCGGCCGCCTCTGATCAGCACGAGCCCAAGGCCGTACCAGGCACGGTCGAGTGACGGCTTCGACTCGACCGCCTTGCGAAAGCTGCGCTCGGCAGATTCGAGCTCATCCCGTTCATCGTGCAGAAATCCCAGGTTGAACCAGGCATCCGCCGCGAGCGGGTCGATCTCGACCAATTGCTCGAATTCGCCCACGGCAGCAGCGAGATCACCGGCCTCTGCGTAAAGGTTGCCGAGTGACGCGCGTGCCACCTTGTCGCGCGGCGCAAGCGCAATAAGCTGCCGATAGATGCCGATCGCCTCCGGCGTGCGCTTGAACAGCACCGCGACGTATGCCATGCACCTCAGGCGGACGCGAGTAACTAAGCGTGCGGTAGCCGTCATGCGATCACCGATTTTGCTGGACGGCCGCACATGCGCGCTGCTGCGGATCGGCGCGGCAACTGGCGGCGAGCTCGAACAGCACGACGAGCCAGAGAATGAACAACAGAAAAAACGTGGCCAGCGGAATGTGCTGATCGACCACAAACTTGGGCGTCACCAGCCGTGTCAGTCGGGTAAACGGACTCGTGATCACTTCGAACAGCTTGTAAACCGTGTTCTGGTGCCGCCGACCCCAGGCAAAAACTCCGATCACGAATTGCGCAATCAGCGCCATGCCGGCGATCTCGAGTACGGCCTTGATGATCGTAAGCAAAGTGGCCACGCGTCTGGTTCTCCTGTTGTCTCATAGCG
>JBGSWY010000058.1:0-2476 GCA_041751715.1 Burkholderiaceae bacterium | reverse complement strand
TTGCTCGACGTGCTCGGCCAGCCGTTGCTAACAACGACCCTGCAGCTGCCTGGCGATGAACTGCCGCTGAACGAAGCGCAGGACATTCGCGAGCGGCTCGGCCATGAAATCGATTTCGTGCTCGACGCCGGCGCGTGCGGCGTACAACCGACCACGGTGGTGGATCTCACCGGCGCCGAAGTCGTGCTGGTGCGCCAGGGCCTCGGCGACATTTCGCAACTCGGTCTTTGATTCGGCCGGTCACTCGCCGCTGATAGACTCGATTCAATGGAAAACGTGATGCAGACGATCGCGGTGTACGCGATCCCCGTGCTGTTCGCGATCACCGTGCATGAAGCGTCACACGGCTACGTGGCCCGCATGCTCGGTGACAACACGGCCTATGTGCTGGGGCGCGTGACGCTCAATCCGGTCAAACATATCGATCCGATCGGCACCATCGTGCTGCCGCTCGGCATGGCGCTTTTCACTCCGTTCATATTCGGCTGGGCGAAGCCGGTGCCGGTGGATTGGAACAGTTTGAGAAACCCCAAGCGCGACATGATCTGGGTGGCCGCTGCGGGGCCCGGCGTGAATCTCGTGATGGCGATTCTGTGGGCCGTCTTGTTCAGTATGCTGCAGGCGACCGGCGTGCAGGAGCGGTTTTTCTTCGAGGTCGCGCGGGCGGGGGTGCAGGTCAACCTAGTGATCATGGCGCTCAATCTGTTGCCAATCCCGCCGCTCGACGGCGGGCGCATCGTGGCCGGATTGCTGCCGCGCAATTTGTCGAATGCGTATTCGCGCATCGAGCCTTTCGGACTGTTCATCATCATCGGCTTGCTGGTGACCGGAGTGCTCGGTTTCCTGCTGCGGCCTTTACTCGCCATCGGCGAATCGATCGTGCGTCTTTTCGTCTGATGTTCGTTTGATGCTCATTTGATGTTCAGGGACCGCGTTTTATCCGGCATGCGCCCGACAGGCGCGATGCACCTCGGCCACTATCACGGAGTGCTAAAAAACTGGGTGCGGCTGCAAAGCGAGCATCCGTGCCTTTTCTTCGTCGCCGATTGGCATGCCCTGACGACGCACTACGAAGAGACGAAGATCATCAGCGACGCCGGTTGGGACATGGTGATCGACTGGCTTGCAGCCGGCGTCGATCCGTCGCAGGCGACGATTTTCATTCAATCGCGCGTGCCCGAACACGCCGAGCTCTTCCTGCTGCTGGCGATGGCGACTCCCCTCGGATGGCTCGAACGCGTGCCCACTTACAGGGATCAGCAACAGAAGCTGTCCGATCGCGACTTGTCAACGTATGGCTTTCTGGGCTACCCGCTGATGCAGGCGGCCGACATCCTGGTGTATCGATCGACACTGGTGCCGGTTGGCGAAGACCAGGTGCCGCATATCGAAATGACGCGCGAGATCGCGCGCCGCTTCAACCATGTGTTCGGCGCCGAGCCGGATTTCGAAGCGAAGGCAAAGGCGGCGGTGCGCAAGCTGGGCACGCCGGCGAAACGCTTTGCCGAATTGCGAACGCGATACCAGCAGGAGGGCGATGCGGATGCACTGCGTCAGGCGCGCGGCATTATCGAAGAGGCGACCGCGTTACCGCCGGAAGATCGAGAAAGATTGTTCGGCTACGCCGAGGGCGCACACCGAGTGATTCTTCCGGAGCCGGCCGCGCTGCTCACGCCGGTATCGAGGATGCCCGGCCTCGATGGACAAAGGATGGCGAAGAGCTACAACAACACGATCACCCTGCGTGAAGAACCGGACGTGGTCGCGAAGAAAGTTCGTACGATGCCGACCGACCCGGCGCGCGTGCGCCGCACTGACCCGGGCGAACCCGAGAAGTGTCCAGTCTGGCCGCTGCATCTGGTGTACTCCGACGACGCAACGAAGCAATGGGTGCAGACCGGCTGCCGCACCGCCGGCATCGGTTGCCTCGAATGCAAGCAGCCGGTGATCGATGCCATCGTGCGCGAGCTGGCGCCGATGCGCGAACGGGCGCAGCGCTATCTCAACGAACCCGCGCTGGTGCGCGATATCGTCGCCGACGGGTGTGACAAGGCGCGTGCCATGGCGGGAGAAACGATGCGCGATGTGCGCTCGGCTATGGGGCTGGTGCGCGATCGGTGAATCAGTGATCGGTCAGGCTGGCGTCGCGGCGTCGTCAAGTTCATTGGCGCGTTTCGCCGCCGGGCGAGACTGAAGACGCGCAACGTAGTCTGCGAAGGCGGGGCGCTTGTCGATCGTACCGAACATCAATCCCCAGCCGATCTGCGAGCCCACATAGACGTCGGCTGCGGTGAACTGGTCGCCGCAAATGTGGGGATTCCGGCTCACGTGTTGTTCGAGCGCGTTGATCGTGTCGTCATAGCTGCCATAGCCAAGCATCGCTTTCTTGTCGGAGACGAAGCCCTGACTCTTGTTGGTGACTGCCGCTTCAACCGGCCCGGCAGCAAAGAACATCCAGCGATAGAAGGGTGCGCGG
>JBGSWY010000057.1:0-3246 GCA_041751715.1 Burkholderiaceae bacterium | reverse complement strand
CGACCGCCAACATCTCGCTGGCATCGAGAACGTTCGGTGGTGATTTGTCGAACTGCGCACCGGGTGCCGGCATTCATGCGCCGAATTAATCTGCCGCGCCGCCGCCTGCTCGGCGCTGCCGCGTTCAGTGCAGCACCTGGCACAACCTTCGCGCAGCAACCTTCCGGCCGGCCGTTGCGCATCATTCTGACCGCGCCGCCCGGCTCTTCGATCGACGTGTTGGGCCGGGTCATTGCAGACAAGCTGCGCGAGCGAAGCGGTCAGGCGGTGCTCGTCGAGAACCGGCCGGCGGCCGGCGGCACGGTCGGCACCCATGAGGTCGCGAGAGCCACCCCCGATGGCGCGACGATCGGCCTGTCATTCACCGGTCCGTTGGCCACCGCGCCGTTTCTGTACGCGAAGCTACCGTATGACCCGGCGAAAGACCTGGCGCCGGTCATGCTGCTTGGCACCGCACCGAATGTGCTGGCGGTCACGGGCGCATTGCCGGTCAACTCATTCAAAGAATTCCTCGCGTACGCGAGGCAGCAGCCGGGCCGCTTGAACTACGCCTCGGTGGGCACGGCAGCGCGTCGCATCTCTCGATGGAATTGTTGAAGACCGAAGCGGGCGTGTTTCTGGTTCACATTCCGTTTAACGGAGCGCCGCCGGCAGTTCAGGCCACCGCTGCGGGCGATGTGCAGGCAATCATGTCGAACCCGACATCGCTGCTGCCGGTGGCGCAAACGGGGCGGGTCAGGCTGCTGGCTGTGACCAGTCGCGAACGCTGGCCGGCGTTGCGCGAACTGCCCACCGTCAATGAGAGCGGCTTTCGCGGCTTTGAAGCGATCGCCTGGAACGGCTTCGTTGCGCCGGCAGCGACACCTCGCTCCTTGATCGACGGGCTTAATCGTGAGATGAACGCGATCCTGGCCCTGCCGGATGTGAGGTCGCGCATCGAAGCGGCGGGATGGCAGGTCAGCGGCGGCACGCCGGAGTCATTCGGCACGTTCATGCAAGCCGAGCGTGCGCGCTGGCAAACGGTGATCAAGCGGAGCGGCGCGCAGCTAGGCTAGCAACTAGATCATCGTGATCGCATCGGCCGCTGCCAGTGAAGACAGCAGCGCAGCGTGGATCGCGCCCAGCGGAGCGCCGACCAGTTTCGCCGCTCGCTCCGAGCCCACCGCATCGCCGCGCTCGATCACTTCGGCCAGCGCCAGGTAGGCGCCGTAGACGCCTTCGTGCGCGCGCACTGCGTCGAGCACCGGCCGCGGCAGCGCAGCCGATGCGAACAGGCGCTCGTGCGAGTGCCCGGTGATCTGCTGCAGCAGTGAGAACGCACCGACCGCGAATAGATCGTCGCGCATGCCGCCCGCACTGTTCGCCAGCGCTTCGAGAAAGAAGCCGCGCTGCACCGCCATGTAGATGAGCGGCATAGACCGCGCATGGGCGGACGAGACTCCGAGCAGCAGCACCAGCCAGCGCACGAGCCGTTTGTAACCGAGCACCATGATGGCGTGACGCAATGAGGTGATCGGCGACGCATGCGCAGCGCCTGGCGCAAACGCCGGGCTGTTGATCATCGACAGCAGCAGCAACGACAGCGTGGGTTCGTTCTTGAACGCGCGTTCGAGCGCGATCACATCCGCATCCCCCTGGATCAGCCGCACGATGTCGAGCACGGCGCGCCGCGTGGGTTCGAGGCCGGCCGAAGGATCGACCGTAGGCTCGTCGAGCGGCCAGCCGATGGTGGCCTGCGCGCCCCGAGCCAGCGCACATTCGACATCGGCGCGGGTATGCACGTCACGCACCCATAGCGCGGGCGCGTCATCGCGCGCTTGGCTCGCTCCCGCGGCATCTACCACTGCCACGAACAATCGTTGCCAATCGGAAGGCGGTGGTGACCCGGAGCTGCGCAGGACGAACCGCAGCCCGTTGCGCTGTGCAGCTTCGATCAATGGCAGGTGCCGCGCCGTCAGCGACTCGGCGCCGACCTCGAGCATGATGCCGGCGCCCCTGGCGCCGCACTCTCCGATGACTTGCAGATCAGAATCCAACGAGGCCCCTTCCGGCGCGAGCACGAAGAGCCCGCGCGGCCATGATGTTTGATCGGCCAGCGCAGTGACAACGGCACCTAGTGTCGATTTCGATGAAGCAAGCGCGGAAGCGTTGGCGGCTGTCTTGACCTCTATGCGCACGCCTAGAACACGGCGGTCGCGGGCCACGATCGGCCGCCAGCCCAAGCGCACTTGATCCAGCGCAACGGCGTTGCCAGCGGCTTGGTGCGCCGCGTCGTCGGGTTTTAGGCGGGAGCCGTCCATACCTGATCTTCGGCGCGATTCGCCCCTCGCTTGAATCGGGCGGACGCAGGAAAAGGATGGCTTGCGCGCCGTTTACGCGCTTCCGCAGCCAGGCGCGGAAGCCGACGTACCGCGTGCGACAATCGCGCGCTTTTGCGCTCACGCCATTGCCTTTTCCGGCCCTTTCGCCGGCCTTACTTCCTGATTCACCTGCCACTTCCCTGCATCGATGCCGCTGTTCGCTTCAACCATTTTGCTGTCGGCATTTCTGCTGTTTCTGGTGCAGCCGATCATCGCCAAACAGATCCTGCCGTGGTTCGGCGGCACGTCGGCCGTGTGGACCACGTGCCTGGTGTTCTTTCAGGTAGTGTTGCTGGCGGGCTATACCTACTCGCATCTGATCACGCGTTATCTGGCTCCGAAACAGCAGGCGCGCCTCCACATCGCGTTGCTTGTGGTGAGCCTGTTGTTTCTGCCGATCGTTCCGAGCGAGGCGCTGAAACCCGCAGCGGGCGCCGATGCCGCGATGCGCATCCTCTTGCTGCTGGTGGCCACGATCGGCCTCCCGTACTTTCTGCTGTCGTCGACCGGGCCGCTGTTACAGAAGTGGATCGCGCCGCGCTTTCCCGAAAAGTCCGTCTACCGGCTGTTTGCGTTGTCGAACTTCGGATCTCTGATCGGTCTGCTCGCGTTTCCGTTCGCGATCGAACCGTTTTCCACGTCACGCATGCAATCGATCGTCTGGAGCGCGGCGTACGCACTGTTCGCGCTGGCGTGCGCGGTGTCCGCGTGGACCGCAGCCAAATCGGGGTCAGACCCCGATTTAGCCATCGCGCATCCGAAAGCGACCGAGCCCGATGGTCCACCGCCGCGGCTCGCGGACTATGCCCTGTGGCTCGCATTTGCCGCACTGGGTTCGGTGCTGCTGCTGGCCACCACGAGCCACATCACGCAGAACATTGCATCG
>JBGSWY010000056.1:0-6280 GCA_041751715.1 Burkholderiaceae bacterium | reverse complement strand
CTGACCGTTGCGACATCGGCCGGTGGTACGACGCGCAACGTCTGCCCGATGTTCAGCGCGCTGCCCGCCGGAATATTGTTCCACCGCACCAGCTCGCCCTGATCAATTCCGAAAGCCAGCGCGACGCTGTATATCGTGTCGCCGCGCTGCACGGTGTACATGCCGTCCTTCGCCTCGCGTGGTGCTGGCGACGCTGGCGCGGGGACAGGAGCAGTCGCGGCGCTGCGTCCGGAACGGTCGACGACCGGCGCGGGGCGCTGGCTGACGCATGCCGCCACCGGCAGCGCCGCCAGAATGACCATCCACTTGAACATCGACCTGCTTGTCATGCATGCACCTTACGCAACGCCGCCGCGCAACGGAACGAAGCGTACCGGCTCCTTCCGACTTTTATGTATGCGACCGCTCGAGTCCTTTGTAACCACCATCAGCTGCTGGTTCCATGTGCCGATCGGCGCCACGATGCGGCCGCCGCTGGACAGCTGGTCGATCCATGCTTGCGGAATGTCGTCGCCGGCAGCCGCCGCAACGATGCAATCGAATGGCGCCGCCGCCACTACTCCTTGCGCACCATCGCCAAGGATCAGTCTCACGTTCGGCAACCGCAGCGGCCGCAGATTTTCACGCGCACGATTGTGCAACGCTCGCAGGCGCTCGACGCTGACGACTTCACGGAATATCCCGGCGAGCACGGCGGCGGCGTAACCACAGCCGGTTCCCACTTCGAGCACGCGCGCTGCACGGGCATCCGGCAGACCGTCAAGTGCCAGCTCCACCGTGCGGGCCACGATGTACGGCTGCGAAATGGTCTGCCCGTGGCCGATCGGCAGCGCGGTGTCTTCATACGCCCGGCTCGCCAGCGCTTCGTCGACGAAAAGATGACGCGGCACGCTGCGGATCGCTTCGAGCACGCGCGAGTCGCGCACCCCAAGCTCGCGCACTCGTTCCACCATGCGGTCACGCACGCGCGCCGACCCGAGCCCGCCGTGTCGTTGATCGCTCGTTCCCGCGGTCATTGATCCACGCCCGCTCCGAGCCATTGGGTCACGGCCGGGAGCTGATCGACATGCGTCAGGTCGATCTGCAGCGGTGTCACCGACACGTAGCCCGAAGCGGTGGCATGAAAATCGGTACCCGGTCCGCCTTCGCGCGCAGCGCCCGCAGCGCCGATCCAGTAGATCGGGTCGCCGCGAGGATTCATCATGCGAACCACCGGCTCGGATGGATGGCGCTTGCCCAGGCGCGTACTCACAATGCCCTTGATCTGCTCGCGCGGAAGACTTGGAATATTGACGTTCAGCAGAAACGGCGCCGGAATCGGACGCTCGATATAGCGCTGAACGACCTCGCGCGCGATGGCTGCCGCGGCTTCAACGTGTTCAAAGCCGCGGTCGAGCAGCGAGAATGCGATGGCGGGCACGCCGAAGAGGTAGCCCTCCATCGCCGCCGCGACGGTGCCGGAGTAAATCGTGTCGTCGCCCATGTTCTGGCCGTTGTTGATGCCGGAAACGATCAGATCGGGCATTTGCTCGAGCAAGCCGGTCAGCGCGATATGTACGCAGTCGCTCGGCGTGCCATTGATGAACGTAAATCCGTTGGCCGCCTGGCTGATCGTCAGTGGACGATGCAATGTCAGGGAATTGCTGGCGCCACTGCTGTTCTGCTCGGGAGCAACGACGGTGATGTCACCCAATGGCCGCATCGCCTCGGCCAGCGCCGCCAGGCCGGGTGCCAGGTAACCGTCATCATTGGATACGAGGATGCGCATTGAAAATAAAAACGGCCGGTGTGCGCAAAGCGCACACCGGCTTATCTAGGTAACCTAACTTTGGTCGGGGCGGCGGGATTCGAACTCGCGACCCCTTGCACCCCATGCAAGTGCGCTACCAGGCTGCGCTACGCCCCGAAGGCGCGCAGTATATCCGCTACTGGCGCCGTAGCAGCTTGCGAATCGCTGCGAGCTCGGTATGCAGCGCAGCGATGTCGATGACTTTCACTTGCAAGCCCTCGCCGTTCGATGCCGGCGGCTCGCTTTTCGGCGCACTGCGGTCGGCATGGTGGCCGTTGTCGTCGAGACGATTGCGCGCACCGTTGATCGTGAACCCTTGCTCGTACAGCAAGTCGCGAATTCTGCGAATCAGAAGAACTTCATGGTGCTGGTAGTAACGCCGGTTTCCGCGCCGCTTGACTGGCCGCAACTGAGTGAACTCCTGTTCCCAGTAGCGCAGTACGTGCGGCTTGACGCCGCACAAGTCGCTCACTTCGCCGATCGTGAAATAGCGCTTGGCCGGAATCGACGGTAACTGGATAAGAGCTTCGTGGCGCTGCATAGGTCAAGTGCAGGAACCAAGCAGATCGGATAGTGGCGTCAATGAGCACCGGCCGCCGTCGCAACGGCCGCCTTAAGCTTTTGACTGGCGTGAAAAGTGACAACACGGCGGGCAGTTATAGCAATTTCCTCACCTGTTTTCGGGTTTCGGCCGGGACGCTGCGGCTTGTCGCGCAACTGAAAGTTGCCGAAGCCCGATAGCTTGACCGATTCCCCGCGCTCGAGCGCCTGCCTGATCTCGTCAAAAAACCCGTCGACCATGTCCTTGGCCTCGCGCTTGTTTAGGCCGAGCCGATCGAACAACGCTTCGGCGAGTTCGGCCTTGGTCATCGTTCTGGCGTTGCGATCGGCGGACGCCATGGCACCCGCCGCCCGCGGCAGATCGGGAAATTTGAAGTCGGCTGTCATGGGCGGGTTATCTCGCATGCTCGCTTTTCTACTGACGCAGGCGGGCTCCGAATCGGTGTTCGAGAACCTCCAGTATTGCGGCCAGCGCTGCGTCGGCATCGGCATCGCTGACGGGCCGCTCAGTATCTTGCAGAACAATTCTGAACGCAAGGCTTTTCTCGTTATTTAACAAAGCGTTAGCGCTCGCTTCCGCGACTTTGCTTGAATTTGGCGGGGCACGATACACGTCGAACAGCCGAAACGCCTGAAGGGCCGACAGACGGCTATCGGAGCGCGACAGCGTGCGGACCGAATCGACGAGGGACTGGACCGGCACCGAGTCGCCGACCGTCAACGACATATCCCGCAGCACCGCCTGGAATCTGCTGACCGCGGCATGCCGTGGCAGGGGCCGCTGAAGCAACGGCGCCAGATCCAGCTCAAAAACGATCGGCGCCTTCGACAGCTCGTACACCTGCTGCAGACGCGGATGCAGTTGGCCCATGAACCCGATCCGCTGCCCTTCGAATTCGATCGAAGCGCTGCGACCGGGATGCAGGGCGGGATGCTGGTGCGCAACGAATCGCGCGCCGGGTAGCAACCGTTCGATCTCGCCCTTGACGTCGAAGAAGTCGACGTCGCGCGACGTCATTCCCCATTGCTCGTCGTCGTTCTCCCCATACGCCAGGCCGGCGACGCGATTGGGCTGATCGACTCCTGCTACCTGCAACGGTCCACCCTGCAGATTCCGATCGCGCCGATAAACGCGTCCGATCTCGAATACCCTTACGCGCGCGGCCTTGCGGCTGACGTTGTAGCTCAGCGCATTGACCATGCCGCCCAGCAACGTGCTTCGCATGACCGAGAGGTGGCTCGCAATAGGATTGAGCACCGCAATCGGGTCATCGTTCGCCGCGAAGTCGCGCTCCGACGCGGCATCGACGAACGAATAGCTGATCAATTCGGTGTAACCGGCCAGCGAAAGCGCGCGACGGACCTCGTGGGCGCTGCGCCGCTCTTCGGGATCCGCGCGCATCATGGCCGGAACGCGCGGCGGTTGCGCCGGAATGGTGTCGTAGCCCACCAGCCGTGCAACCTCGCCGATCAGATCCTCTTCGATTTCCAGATCGAAGCGAAACGTCGGCGGTGTCACGACAAAGGTGCCGTCACGCTGTTGGAACACGAAGCCGATACGGCGGAACGCTGCGGCAATCGAATCCGCACTCACCGCCATTCCGAGAACGCGGCGGCAGCGCTCGATGTGCATCGTGACCGGGCGGCGCTGCGGAAGCGCTGTCACCTGATCGTCGACCGGCCCTGCGCTGCCGCCGCAGATATCGATGATGAGGCGCGTGATGTATTCGAGGTGATCGACATTGGTGGCAAAGTCGACGCCGCGCTCGAAGCGATGCGCCGCGTCGGTTGAAAAGTTGTAACGGCGCGCGCGCCCGCGGATCGCATCGGGCCACCAGAAAGCGGCCTCGAGATACACGTTGCGCGTATCAAGCGAGACTGCAGTCGCGTTGCCTCCCATGATGCCGGCCAGCGCCTCGACGCCGGCACCATCGACGATCACGCCGACACCGGAATCGACGTCGACTGTCTGGCCGTTCAGCAGTTCGACGCGTTCGTCGGCGCGCCCCCATCGGACGGTGAGGCCGCCACGGACCTTATCCAGATCGAACACGTGCGTGGGCCGGCCAAACTCGAGCATCACGTAGTTCGAGATGTCCACCAGCGCAGAGATCGGCCGTTGTCCGCTGCGCTCGAGCCGCTGCCTGATCCAGTTCGGCGTTGAGGCGCGCGCATCGACGCCGCGAACGACGCGGCCTGTGAAGCGCCCGCATAAGTCGGGCGCTTCGATCGTCACCGACAGACGATCGGCAATCGCCGGTGGCACCGGCTCGATCGCGCGCAGCATGAGCGGCGCGCCGTCCAGCGCAGCGATATCCAGTGCAGCAACCTCGCGCGCCACACCGACCACGCTTAGGCAATCTGCACGATCCGGCGTGAGCTTGATGGTGAGCTTGCGATCATCGAGTGCAAGATGGTCGCGCAGATCGGCGCCGATCGGCGCCGTGGCATCGAGAATCAGCAAACCGCCGTGGTCGTCGGACAAGCCAAGCTCTCGGGCCGAGCACAGCATGCCTTGCGATTGCACGCCGCGCATCGCAGCGGCCTTGATCTCGCCACCACCGGGCAGCGTCGCGCCGACGATCGCGCAGGGCGCCTTGATTCCGGCCATCACGTTCGGTGCACCGCAGACGATCGAAAGAGTTTCTTCGGCGCCGACGTCGACGTCGCACACCGTCAACCTGTCTGCGTTCGGATGCTTATCGACACGCTTGATCTGTCCGACGACAACACCGGAGAAAGGAGGCGCCGCCGGCTCGTTGCTCTCGACTTCGAGCCCCGCCATCGTCAGCCGCTCGGCCAACTGTTCGCTGGAAAGCGGCGGATCCGCGTAACTGCGCAACCACTGTTCGGAAAATTGCATGGTCGCGAGTTATCTGAACTGATGAAGGAAGCGCAGGTCGCCATCGAAAAACATGCGCAGGTCATCGACGCCATAGCGAAGCATCGCCAGCCGCTCGAGGCCCGAGCCGAAGGCGAAGCCGATCGTCTCCTGCGGATCGAAGCCGAAGTTGCGCACCACATCCGGATGCACCTGCCCCGAGCCCGAGATCTCCAGCCAGCGCCCCTTGCGCGGGCCGCTGGTAAACATCATGTCGATCTCGGCGGATGGCTCGGTGAACGGGAAGTACGACGGCCGAAAGCGCACCGCCAGCTCGTCGGTTTCGAAGAAGCAGCGCAGGAAGTTTGTGTACACGGCCTTCAGGTCGGCGAAGCTGATGTCCCGGTCGAGCCACAGGCCTTCAACCTGATGAAACATCGGCGAATGTGTGGCGTCGCTGTCAACCCGGTAGCAGCGGCCGATCGCGATCACCTTGATCGGCGGCGTGTGCATGCGTGCATAACGCACCTGCATCGGGCTGGTGTGTGTGCGCAGCACCAGCGGCCGGCCTTCACTGTCCTGCGCGTCGACGTAGAACGTGTCCTGCATCGAGCGCGCCGGATGATTTTCCGGGCTGTTCAGCGCGGTGAAGTTGTACCAGTCGGTTTCGATCTCCGGGCCTTCGGCGAAATCGAAACCAATGGAGCGAAAGATCTCCTCGATCCGCATCCAGGTGCGGGCGATAGGGTGAATCGCACCTTCGCTGCGCCCGCGACCGGGCAGCGTCACGTCGATCGACTCCGCCGCCAGCTGCTGGTTGAGCCTGACGTCAGCCAGCGCCTCGCGCCGTTCGGCAAGCAGACGTTCGATCGCCTCCTTGGCCTTGTTGACGCGGGCGCCGGTCTCGCGCTTCTGCTCGGCCGACAGCTTCCCGAGCGCTTTTAGCCGATCAGTAATCGCGCCGCTCTTGCCGAGAAAGCGCGCCTTTTCGTTCTCGAGCGCGGCCGGTTGCGTCGCCTCGGCAAACGCGGTGCGCGCTTCGTCTACCAGTCGATCCAGGTCGGTGCTCATCTCTCAAACAAAAACGGGGCCATGTATCAGGCCCCGTT
>JBGSWY010000055.1:0-6822 GCA_041751715.1 Burkholderiaceae bacterium | reverse complement strand
CCACACGATGTTCTGTGTCGGGTCCTTGATATCGCACGTCTTGCAATGCACGCAGTTCTGGAAGTTGATCTGCAGGCGCTCATTGCCGCCGGCGTCTTTCACGAACTCATAGACGGCGGCGGGGCAGTAGCGCTGCTCGGGTCCGGCGTACTTCGCGAGGTTGATTGCAGTTGGCACTGACGTGTCCTTCAGCGTCAGATGCGCCGGCTGGTTTTCTTCGTGATTGGTGTTCGACAGGTACACCGACGACAGCCGGTCGAAAGTCAGCTTGCCGTCGGGCTTCGGATACGCGATCGGCTCGCACTCTGCGGCCGGCTTCAGCTTTTCGTGGTCGGCGAACTTGCGGTGCAATGTCCACGGAGCCTTGCCTCGGAAAATGACCTGATCGATGCCGAACATCAGTGAACCGATGATCAAGCCCTTGTCCAGGCAGGGTTTGAAGTTACGCGCGCGATGCAGTTCGTCGTGCAGCCAGCTCTTCTCGAACGCTTGCGGATACGTGGTGAGCTCGTCACGTTGCCGGTCGACGACCAGCGCCTCAAACGCTGCATCAGCGGCGAGCATTCCACTCTTGACTGCGGCATGGCTGCCCTTGATGCGCGGCGCGTTCAAGAATCCGGCATCGCAGCCGATCAGTGCACCGCCGGGAAAGACCAGTTTCGGCAACGACTGCAGACCGCTGGCGTTAATGGCGCGAGAACCGTACTCGACCCGCTTGCCCCCTAGGAGGTGCGTGCGGATCGCGGGGTGCGTCTTGTAGCGCTGAAATTCATCGAACGGAGACAGGTACGGATTCGCGTAACCAAGACCCACGACAAGCCCGACGGACACCAGGTTCTCGCCGAAGTGATACATCCAGCCGCCGCCGTAGGTGCTGTTATCGAGCGGCCAGCCGGCGCTGTGAAGCACCAACCCCGCTTTGAATTTCGCAGCATCGACTTCCCAGATTTCCTTGATGCCGATGCCCCAGGTTTGCGGATCGCGGCCGTCGTTCAACTTGAAGCGAGGCGCAAGCTGCCGCGCCAGGTTGCCGCGCGCGCCTTCCGCGAACAATGTGTACTTGCCGTGCAGCTCGACCCCGGGCTGAAAATTCTCGGTTCGCTTGCCATCGCGGCCGACGCCCATGTTGCCGGTGGCAACACCTTTGACGGCACCGTTCTCGTCATACAGAACCTCTGCCGCCGCGAAGCCGGGAAAGATCTCAACGCCCAGCGATTCCGCCTGCTGGCCGAACCATCGCACCAGATTGCCGAGGCTGCCGATGTAGTAACCGTCGTTCTTCAGTGGCGAAGGCAACCATGCATGAGGCACCTCGCGCGCACCGGTTTCGGAGAGAAACAGAAATTGCTCTTTGCTGACCGGCGTCTTCAGCGGTGCGCCACGTTCTTTCCAATCGGGAAACAGCTCGGTGAGCGCAATCGGATCGATCACCGCGCCCGACAGAATGTGCGCGCCGATCTCGGAGCCCTTCTCGAGCACACAGACACTCACCTCACGGCCGCGCTTTACGGCGAGTTGCTTGAGCCGGATGGCAGCGGCCAGTCCGGCCGGGCCACCGCCGACGATCACGACGTCGTACTCCATCGATTCGCGTTGTGCAGGTATGTCGGCCATGGCTCGTCCTGTTTTCGATGGAGGATTGTAGAAGCGATCGATATGCGATCATCGCCGGACCATGCGAACCAATCTAAAAGAAAAAGTCGCGCTCGTCACCGGCGCCAGCAGCGGTCTCGGCGCGCGCTTCGCCCGCGTGCTCGCCGCCAACGGCGCGCTGACCGTGCTGGCGGCACGCCGGCTGGAACGCCTGAAAGACTTGCGCGCCGAGATCGAAGCGGCCGGTGGCGCAGCGCACGTCGTTTCGCTGGACGTGACCGAGCAAGACTCGATCCAGGCTGCCATCGAACAAACCGAGCGTGAAGTCGGGCCGATCGACATCCTGGTCAACAACTCCGGCGTATCTACGGCACAGCGGCTGACCGAAGTGACACCAGTCGACTACGACTTCATGTTCGATACCAACGTCAAGGGCGCGTTCTTTGTCGCTCAGGCGGTGGCGCAGCAGATGATCGCGCGCTCGAAACAACAGCAGGGGCTGCGCGGGCGCATCATCAATATTGCATCGATTGCCGGCACGCGCGTGTTATCCGGGCTCGGTGTCTATTGCATGAGCAAGGCAGCGGTGATTCACATGACGCGCGCGCAGGCGGTCGAGTGGGGCCGCTATGGCATCAACGTGAACGCGATCTGTCCTGGGTATATCCGCACCGAAATGAACGAGGCGGTGTGGGACACCGAACAGGGCGCGAAATTGCTGAATCTTCTCCCGCGCAAGCAGGTTGGCGCGGCAGAGGATCTGGATGGCGTGCTGTTACTCCTCGTGGCCGATGAATCGCAGTTCATCAATGGCGCAATCATCGCGGCCGATGATGGGATGTCGGTGGCGTGAAGGAGTTCGTCGTCGAGGTGCCGCTGCGCTGGGGCGACATGGACGCCCAACGCCGCAGGCGTTCCACATAAGGCGCTGAGCGACGTGGCGTCAGGGAGTCGCTTGCAGACATGAAAGAGTTCGTTATTGAGGTGCCGCTGCGCTGGGGTGACATGGACGCCATGTCGCACCTCAACAATCTGATGTACTTCCGGCTGATGGAGGAAGCGCGCATTCAGTGGTTCGCGCACTTCGGGTTTCCGACGTTGCCGGTCGGCGAAGCGCCGATCCTCGCGCATGCGGCGTGCGATTTTCTGAAGGCGATGACGTACCCCGGCATTGCGATCGTGACCCAGATCGTGACGCGCGTCGGACGCTCGAGCGTGGAGATGTCACTGAAGATCGAAAAGAAGGACGAACCCGGCGTCGCGTATGCCACCGGACGCACCGTGATCGTCTGGTACGACTACTCCGCGAGCAAGTCGGCGCCATGGCCGGATAACGTGCGCGCGGCGATCACATAAACTCCCGCCTTGGAAGCAGGCGGAGAAATCGATGAAAAAGGTGTATCCCTCGGCCGCAAAGGCGTTGGCCGACGTGGTTCAGGACGGGCAGATCGTTGCCGTCGGTGGCTTCGGTCTGTGCGGCGTTCCGGAAGCGCTGATCGTTGCGTTGCGCGACAGCGGCGTCAAGAAGCTCACTTGCGTCAGTAACAACGCCGGCGTCGATGGTGCCGGACTCGGCCTGTTGCTGGCGACGCGGCAGATCGGCAAGATGATCTCGTCGTATGTTGGCGAGAACAAGGAATTCGAGCGGCAGTATTTATCCGGCGAGCTCGAGCTCGAGTTCACGCCGCAGGGAACGCTGGCTGAGCGCATGCGCGCCGGCGGCGCCGGGATTCCCGCGTTCTATGCGCGCACCGGCTTCGGAACCATCGTTGCCGAGGGCAAACCGACGCAGACGTTCGACGGCGTGTGGGGCGACAAAGAGTATGTGATGGAGCGCTCGATCCGCGCCGACATTTCGCTGGTGAAAGCGTGGAAGGCGGATAAGCAGGGCAATCTGGTGTATCGCAAGACCGCGCGCAACTTCAACCCGGTGGTGGCGATGTGCGGCAAGGTGACCGTGGCCGAAGTCGAAGAGATCGTCGAAAACGGCGCGCTCGATCCGGACAATGTGCATACGCCGGGCATTTTCGTGCAGCGGATCGTGTTGAATGCGGCGCCGGAAAAGCGCATCGAGAATCGTACTGTGAGGAAAAATTAATATGGCGTGGACTCGCGAACAGATGGCCGCGCGCGCAGCGCAGGAATTGCAGGACGGGTTCTACGTCAACCTCGGCATCGGTCTGCCGACGTTGGTCGCGAATTACATCCCGCGCGGAATGGACGTGATGCTGCAATCGGAAAACGGATTGCTCGGCATCGGCCCGTTCCCGCTCGAAGAAGAAATCGATCCGGATCTGATCAATGCCGGCAAACAACTGGTGACCGCGCTGCCGGGCTCGAGTTATTTCTCGAGCGCCGATTCGTTCGCGATGATTCGCGGCGGGCACATCAACCTGGCGATACTGGGTGCGATGCAGGTCAGTGAAAAAGGCGATCTGGCGAACTGGATGATTCCGGGCAAGCTGGTCAAGGGCATGGGCGGCGCGATGGATCTGGTCGGCGGGGTGGAGCGGGTGGTCGTGCTGATGGAGCACAGCGCGAAAAGCGGAGAGCACAAAATCCTGCAGCAGTGCACGTTGCCACTGACCGGCAAGGCGGTGGTGAATCGCATCATTACCGAGCTCGGCGTGTTCGATGTAACGGATAACGGACTGCAGGCGATCGAGCTCGCGTCGGGCGTGTCGCAAGAGGAAGTCCGCACAAAGACCGGTTGTCCGGTTACTTTCGCACCGGCGATGGCCGCCGCTTGACGGGAGCTTCCGCACGGCGGATGCCATTGTCCCTCCGCCCGGCCGCTCCCCGGATCGTGGTGAGGGGCAGGCTGCGGAGGGCGCGGTCCCTCTTGCACGGACCACGCGTCACGGGAGGGAGCAAATGAGCCCGCCGGGCGGGACGGCGCGCAGCGCTTAGTGTGCACCATGACCGCCGCGCATCACCACGACCACGAAGAACTCTCCGCTCACCATCGCGGTGACAGCAGTTACACGCATCGTGCGCGCGCCGCCGGCGGCCGGACGCTGACCGTCGCCGTCGCGCTGACACTCGGGTTTGCGGCGATCGAGCTGGTCGGCGGCCTTTGGTCAGGTTCGCTCGCGCTGCTGGCCGATGCCGGGCATATGGCGACTGACTCTGCGGCCTTGTTGTTCGCGCTGATCGCCAACATCATCGCCCGCCGTCCGGTGTCCGAGCGGCATTCGTTCGGATTGGCGCGAGTAGAAGTCATCGCTGCCTTCGTGAACGCACTGACCATGGTGGCGGTCGTTGTGTGGATCGCAATTGAGGCGTTCAACCGTTTCAACGCGCCGGTGCCGGTGCAAGGCCTGGCGGTGATCGCCATCGGCGCGGCCGGGTTACTGGTCAACATCATTGTCGCGTGGACGCTTTCCCGCGAGCGAGACAACGTCAATATCCGCGCTGCCTTCATTCACGTGCTCGGCGACCTGCTGGGCTCGGTCGCAGCGATCGTGTCCGGCGTGATCATCCATTTCGGCGGCCCGCTGGTCGCCGACCCCTTGCTGTCCCTGGTGGTGGCCGCCCTGATCGTGCGCTCGACGTTCGCCGTACTGAAGGAAACGACGTTCGTACTGCTCGACAGCGTGCCGGTTGGCGTCGATTACGCCACCGTCGGCGCGACGCTCGCCAAGTTGCCCGGCATCGTCTCGGTCCACGACCTGCACGTCTGGTCGATGGTGCCAGGAAAATCGGCGTTGTCAGCGCATGTGCTGGTGGACGACATCGAACTCTGGCCGGTGATCCTTCATCAAGCACGCTTTGTACTGAAGCGCGACTTCAAGATCGATCACATCACGCTGCAGCCGGAATGGCTGCGCCGCGAGCCCGGCGTGATCGGCATCCGGAAAGGGTAAAACCTCGGGACCGCTCGGCTTGACTCGACGCCGTTATATTGGTACGTTCTGCGTACCATTTAGTACAGACACCCGTCATGGCCGCACTACCGCAACGAGAGTATTCAAAAGCCGACGCCGTCGATGTCGGCAGCCGCGAGGCGCGCAGCCGGCTCGCTGCGATGGTCACCAAGCTGTTAGAGCACTGGAACCTGAGCGCGGCCGAACAGTCCGCATTGCTCGGGCTCTCCACCGCCAGCCGTAGCACGTTGGCACGTTATCGTGAAGGCGAACCGCTGGCCGACAGCCGCGACCTGCTCGACCGCGCCGGACATCTCCTCGGTATCCACAAGTCGCTGCGCGTTCTGTTTCCGTACGACCGTGATCTCGCCTATGGCTGGATGACGCAGTTCAACCGCCGTCTTGGCGCGCGCCCGGTCGATCTGGTTACCGAGCGCGGATTCGAAGGCTTGCTGGCGGTGCGGCGATATCTCGATTTCCAGCGTGGATAGAATTAGTTATATCAATTAGTTAAAGTAGTTTCTAGATGATTTCGAGTGAGCTGTTCGCGGCCAACGCAGACTTTCATGGCGACCTGATCCGGAACATCCCCGGCATCCGCCACTCGCAAAACCTGTTCGACGACTTGACGTCCGATCCCGCGGATTGGGCCATTGCGGTTGCCGCTGAACAAAGCGAGCGCATTCCCACGGCCACTGCAATCGCTACGCGCCCGTTCGACTACGGCAGCGTCATCAGCTACACCTTCGACGCGGCAAACTGGCAGAGCACACGGTTCTCTGACGGCACGCACTACGGAGTTTGGTACGGCGCGCTCGAAATCGAAACGACGGTATACGAGACGGCGTATCACTGGCGCCGTTTTCTGCTGGAAAGCTATGGCGAGCTCGATCGCATCGTCGTCACCGACCGCCGTGTCTGCGACGTGCGTTGCGATGCTTTGGTAATCGATCTGCGCGGCAAGGACGCCGAGTTTCCGGACCTTGTTCGCCGCGACAGCTACACGTTCACGCACCAGGTCGGCCGCATCCTGCACGACCAGGATCTCAGCGGCCTGCTGGTGAAGTCCGCCCGCTGCGACGGGATCAATGCCGCCATTTTTCGCGCCGAGCAGGATCGGCTGATGCACCAGATAGACCGTCAGTGCCCAGGTGCCGAGAAACAGCAGCCAGCGCGGCGGGCGCTGATTCAGCGGCATCAACACTTCCGGAATGCGCCATTTCGCGCGCTGCCAGAGTGCCGCGAGACCCGCCCCGATCAGTACAACCCCGATCCATGGAAACAGCGGAACATAGTCTTCGGTACGCGGCTTGAAGGTCATGAAGCCGATGATCGTCGCCGGTGGTGTGTCGAAAAATTCGCT
>JBGSWY010000054.1:0-3330 GCA_041751715.1 Burkholderiaceae bacterium | reverse complement strand
ACCGCCAAACGGATGAAAAGTGGGCGAATTTATGGGCTGAGGTGCGAAGTTCTACTCGCGGAGCAGCTCATTGATGGCCGTCTTGGCACGGGTCCCGGCGTCGACTTTCTTGACGATGACCGCACAGTAGAGGCTGTATTTGCCATCGGCCGACGGCAGATTGCCCGAGACGACCACCGAGCCTGCCGGCACGCGCCCGTAGCTGACCTCGCTGGTCGCGCGATCGTAGATCTTGGTGCTCTGGCTGATATACACACCCATCGAGATCACCGAGTTTTCCTCGACGATCACGCCCTCGACGATTTCCGAGCGCGCACCGACAAAGCAGTTGTCTTCGATGATGGTCGGGTTGGCCTGCAGCGGTTCGAGCACGCCGCCGATGCCGACGCCGCCCGAAAGATGCACGTTCTTGCCGATCTGAGCGCATGAGCCGACGGTGACCCACGTGTCGACCATCGTGCCTTCGTCCACATACGCGCCGATGTTGACGAACGACGGCATCATCACGACGTTCTTGGCTACGTAGCTGCCGCGCCGTGCCACCGCTGGCGGAACGACTCGCACGCCCGATCGCGCGAACGCGGCGCTGTCCCACGTGGCGAACTTGTTCGGCACCTTGTCGTAGAACTGCGCAAAGCCGCCCTGGATCGGCGCGTTGTCATTCAGGCGGAATGACAGCAGCACCGCCTTCTTCACCCACTGATGCACCACCCATTCGCCGGCGCGCTTTTCGGCGACTCTCAGCGCGCCGGTATCGAGCTGCTCCATCACCTGCTCGACCGCGGCGCGGACTTCTTGCGGCGCGGAGGACGGAGTGATCGTCGCGCGTTGCTCGTAAGCGTTGTTGATAGTTGCTTCGAAATTCATTTGGAGCTTTCAAGATCCAGCGATGCAATGCGGGCGGCGGCGTCGGCGACTTCTGCGGGCGACGCGACCAGCGCGATCCTGACATAGCCGGTGCCAGGATTGCCGCCGTTTGCGTCGCGCGACAGATAACTGCCCGGCAGCACGGTCACGTTTTTCTGTGCATACAGCCGCTGCGCGTACTCGGCATCGTCAATCGCGGTATCTCCGCTCGATGTTCGCGCCCACAAATAGAACGCCGCATCGGGAAGTGCACATCTCAGCCGAGACGCAATGACCGGCGTCGCCTGTGCGAACTTCTGCGCATACAAGCGGCGGTTTTCGACGACGTGCGCTTCGTCCTGCCAGGCCGCGATGCTTGCTTGCTGTACCGCCAGGCTCATCGCGGTGCCGTGATAAGTGCGATAAAGCAAAAACTTCTTCAGCACATCGGCATCGCCCGCCACAAACCCCGACCGCAATCCGGGAACGCTGGATCGCTTCGACAGACTGCAGAACATCACCAGTCTTTGGAAGCGGTCGCGCCCGAGCTCGGTGGCAGCCTGCAGGCTGCCGAGCGGCGGCTTTCCCTCTTCGAAATAAACTTCCGAGTAGCACTCGTCCGACGCGATGACGAAGCCGTGTCGATCCGAAAGCTCGAACAGCTGCTTCCATTCGTCGAGCGCCATTACGTGCCCGGTCGGATTGCCGGGCGAGCAAACGTAGACCAGCTGCACGTTGCGCCACTGCGCGGGCGACAGCTCGTCAAACCGCATGCGAAAGCCGTTCTCTGCGGTGGTCGACAGATAAATCGGCTGCGCTCCGGCCAGCACCGCGGCCCCCTCGTAGATCTGATAGAACGGATTCGGTGCGACCACGCGGGCGTCACGCGTGCGATCGATCGCCGCCTGCGCGAACGAGAACAGCGCTTCGCGCGTACCGGTTACCGGCAGTATCTGCGTCGAAGGATCGAGCGCTTTTAACCGATAGCGCCTGGTGGCCCACGCGGCAATCGCTTCGCGCAGCTGCGGGATGCCGGCGGTCAACGGATAGCTTGCAACGCCGCCCAGCGCCTTCGCGTAGGCATCGAGAATGAAGGGCGGAGTCGGATGCTTCGGCTCGCCGATCGACAGATTGATCGGCTCGATTCCGGCGGCAGGCGTGATGCCTGCAAACAGCTCTCGCAGCCGCTCGAACGGGTACGGCTGTAAGCGATCGAGATCGGGATTCACAATCAGCTATCCGCGCGTCGAACTATTCGGTGCTTCGTCTTGCACCTGCACCGGCCGCGCTGGTTTCCAGCCTTTCTTGCGGTGCTCGGCGGTGACCGTCGTGAAGATTCCGCCGCGCACGTACCACTTCGCTGTCAGGCGCATGAAGCGAGGCGTAACCGCCTTCACCAGATCGTCCAGGATGGCGTTGGTCACCGCTTCATGAAACGCGCCTTCATTGCGATACGACCACAGGTAAAGCTTCAGGCTCTTCAGTTCGACGTTGCGCTTGTCGGGAACGAAGTCGATCACCAGGGTCGCAAAGTCGGGTTGCCCGGTCAGCGGGCACAGGCACGTGAACTCGGGAATCTCCATCCGCACCCAGTAGTCGCGCCGCGGCGACGGGTTGGCGAAGGTTTCGAGTGTTCGGGTGGGGTGAGTGGGCATGCGGGAGAGCGCTAACTTGCACGGGTATTATAAGAAGACTCGCGAACGCACTATCAATCGTTTCGCGCAGCTCGCTGCGCCAACATCACATCCCCGACTCAATGCGTCTTCGGCAGATCAAGCTCGCCGGCTTCAAGTCGTTTATCGATCCGACCCCGATCGACGTGCCCGGAACGCTGGTGGGTGTCGTCGGCCCGAACGGCTGCGGCAAATCGAACGTGATTGACGCCGTGCGCTGGGTGCTCGGTGAAAGCAAGGCCGCCGAGCTGCGCGGCGAATCAATGCAGGACGTAATCTTCAACGGCTCGGGAGATCGCAAGCCGGCCGGCCGCGCCAGCGTCGAGCTCGCGTTCGACAACACCGATGGCCCGTATGGACGAAAACTCGGCGGCGCATGGGCGCAGTACGGCGAGATATCGGTCAAGCGCGTGCTGACGCGCGACGGCGCATCGAGCTACTACATCAACAATCAGAACGTGCGGCGGCGCGACGTGCACGACATGTTTCTCGGTACCGGCCTGGGGCCGCGCGCCTACGCCATCATCGGCCAGGGGATGATCTCGCGCATCGTCGAGGCGCGGCCTGAAGAGTTGCGCATCTTCCTGGAGGAAGCGGCCGGCATTTCGAAATACAAGGAGCGCCGGCGCGAAACCGAAAACCGGCTGGCCGACACGCGTGACAACCTGACGCGGGTCGAAGACATCCTGCGCGAGCTCGACTCACAGATCGGCAAGCTCGAGCAACAGGCCGCGGTGGCGCAAACGTACCGCTCGCTGCAATCGCGGCATGACGAGCAGCAGCAGTTTCTGTGGCTAACCCGCAAGCGCGA
>JBGSWY010000053.1:0-12177 GCA_041751715.1 Burkholderiaceae bacterium | reverse complement strand
CCTTCGGGAACCGTGATTTCCTCGCCTTCGACCTTTTGCTGAATCTGCGCCTCGATGCGCTCTTTCACGTCGTCTTCGTACTTGGTCGGATCAAAGGTCTTGGAGGTGATGCTGTCGATCAACTGATTCGCGAGAGCGAGCTCCTTCGGGCCGATCTTCGCATCCGGGATTTCGACTTCGTCGATCGATCGTACTTCGTCGGCGTACAACAACTGCTGCAGTATCAGACCTTGCTCGACCACACGAATATTGACCAGGTACTGCTTGCCGCGCGCGGCCCAGCGACCGATCGCCGAGCGCCCGGAGTCGCGCATCGCATCGGCGAGCAGCCGGTACGGCTTCGCGCCTCCCTTGTCGGGCCCCAGGTAGTACGCCTTCTCATAGAACACCGGATCGATCGATTCGGCAGGCACGAACTCGGTGATCTCGACCGCGCCGGACGACGCTTCTTCGAGCGCCTTCAGCTCGTCCTTCGTGAAGGTGACGAAGCGGTCCTTCTCGAACTCGTAACCCTTGATCATTTCGGTTCGCGGGACGACTTCCCCGCTTTCCGCCGAGATGTACTGCTGCTTGACCCGGCCGCCATTGGCATCGAGCATCGTGAAAGACACACCGGCACGCGGATTGGTCGCCGCATACATCTTTACCGGAATGGTGACGAGCCCGAAGGTAATCGTCACGGACTGCAGCGAACGAGCGGCCATCGGGGCGTCAGATACGAAACGCGTAGGCGTACGAGCGCCGCAACTGATCGGGCAGCCAGGCCACGCCGATCGTCACCCGCACATTCAGCCGTTTCTTTTGGCTCCACCAGATGAGCCTCTGGCGGGGAAAAAGCGCCCTTAAATAAGGACGGTGCCGCATCAAGTTCATGTAACACCTCAAGTATCGTTGCACCGTTTCGACAGGCGCCCGCCACCTGCGCACTGGAGCGTTTCCAGCGGTTGGCAAACGGCACGCCCGACGCAGCCTGCTGAACAACGGATCAGTTGAATCAACGACTTAAGAACGGCGGCTAAGGTGTCGTCGCGGCTATTTGTCTAGGCTTAAGGTAGAAATCGAACACATGGCGGTGCGGCACGTCGACCCTGTTGCGAGCCGATTGCAGCGGATCGAAGACGCGGGTCTCGAAACGGCGCAACGAGGGCAAGTCATCGGGCACGATCCGATTGCGCGGTTCAATGTCGTTCCACCCCAGCACCAGTTCGCCGCCTTCGCGCAGGTGTCGATGGCACGCCGCAAAAGCCGCATCGGCATCGGCGGGTGAATTCAATCCCCAGCCGAGTACCCCGTTGCAAACGATCAAATCGAAATGCCCGTCCCGCACGTGGATTCCGAGATTTTCAAGACGGTCGACGATGTGGTGCTCGCTGCCGTATCGGCGCCGGCGCAGCACCGGATCGATCGTCCAGTACTCTCGACCGCTGAAGAGCGCGCCGTAGGGTTGCGTGTAGGCGGCGCAGCCGACAAACAGCACGCGCTCGATGTCGGCGCGGCGAGCGTAGGCAGGCAGGATCACCTGCTCGAGCAAACGGCGATCTTCGGTCTGCCTGAGCGCGGAGTGGCCCAGCACACGACGGCCGGCCGACAGCACCGACCGCAGCACTCCTTGCAAGGCAGGAGAGACCACGCTCAGCGCTGCCCTAGCAGCCCCGAGGATGCTTGAATGAGCGCAGGCGGACGCCGGTACGTTTCAGTACCGCACACGCAAAGTCGGGTCGCGCAGCAGTTTTGCATCAGGCTGCTATGGAACAGTGCGATCGATGGTCAGTGCGATTCCCTGGCTACCGACTTTCACCTTTTCGCTCGCACCTTCCAGGTCACCGCTCGCCGGGATGGCGTTGCCAGACCGGGATACGCGCGCCGCGACGATGACTTCGGACAGACTCGAGATCTTCGCGCCGGCACCCATCGAGCGCGAGTCGTCAAGCGTGAATCGTAGCGGCAGCTCGCTGACCTTCGCACGCACGACCGCCACCGGCATGCGCGAGCCGTCGGCCGGACGGGCAAACACGAACACTGAATCGTCGGGCCTGACCTTCGATAACAGCGACTCGCTCAGGGTGACGATGCCGCCCACACTGCGGCCTTCGCCGCCGCCGGCGGTTTCGCTCTTCTTCGTTCTCTCAGGCCGCACCGACGCGGGCAGACCGGCCAATGAACGCGCCTCATCGATGCTTCCCTGAAGCTGTTTTGCCACCGGCGAGTCGGAAGGCGCAGCATCCTGCAAACGCTGCCAGTACACGATCGCGAGCTTGTAGTCCTTGCGATCGAACGCTTCGGAGCCTGCCATCGCGAGCGCCTTCCACTGCGTCGGATCGATCTGCAACGCCCGCTGCACGAGCTCCATTGGCTTGCCGGCAAAATTCCTGCCCTGGCTCATGACCAAGGCGTCGGCGTAGTCGGCCAGCAGATCGGCATCGTTGGGCAGCAATGCAGTGAGCTTCGCATACGCAGCCACCGCTTCCGGATAATCGCCCATTGCGTAGTGCGTGCGCGCCAGAATCGCCCAGCCTTCCGCGTTGTCCGGTTCCTTTTCCAGGCGCTGCTTAACCTGCGCGATCATCGTTTCGATCTGCTCGCGCGACAGTGAATCGTCGCTGGAGCTTTGGGCGCTCTGCGCAGAAAACGTTTCGGGTGCACCGATCTGCCAGTAAAGCGCGGCCGCGGCCACGGGAGCTACCAACGCCACGATCACCGCAGACCAGCGGTGCTGATGCCGGGCTGTACGTTTGGAATCTGCTGCAGCGGCAGCCTGCACTTCGTCGAGCAGCCTGCGCTCGAGTTCGCTTTTCGACTCCGCGTGCTGTCCGGCTGAGATCGTTCCGCGCGCAAGATCGGCATCGAGATCGGCGAACTGATCCTTGAAGATCGACACGTTGGCCGCGGCGTGTTCGACCGAGTGCGCGGCGCTTGGACGCAGCAACGGCCACAGGATCCATGCGACGGCCACCGCCACCATCGCCACGGCGATGACTACAAAAACAGTCACTGGTGGGTTCTGGCCGGGTGGCCCAGCAGGCGCGCGGCCTCGGCGTGCTCCGCGTCGGTCAGCGGCCGCGGGCGTGTGGCCTGGCGCCGGTTGCGTAGTGCGCGCATAAACGCGATCACCGCGGCCAGCGCAAGCAGCCCAGGGCCGAACCAGAGCAAGAGGGTGTGCACCTTGACCGGAGGGCGATACAGCACAAAATCGCCATACCGCGCGACCATGAAATCGACGATCTCGCCGTCGCTGCGCCCGGCGCGAATCTGCTGGTTGATTTCGCGGCGCAGGTCGACGGCCAGCTCGGCGTTCGATTCGGCGATCGACTGGTTCTGGCAGACGAGGCAGCGCAGTTGATCGGCCAACGCCGCAGCCCGGCGCGCGCCGGAGGCATCAAGCTGGGCCGCCGGGCTTGCTGCGATGGCAATGCCCGCCGACAGCGCAAGCAACACGATCGTGATTGCAATGCGCACAATCGTCATGACGAATCGCGCAACTGCTGCACCAGCGGCAGCATCTTGTTGCGCCACACCTCTTCGGTGATCGGTCCGATCTGCTTGAAGCGAATCACACCCTGCTTGTCGATCACGAACGTCTCGGGCACCCCGTAGACACCGTAGTCGATGCCGACCCGTCCATCGGTGTCCACGATCGACAGCTTGTACGGATCTCCGAACTGACCCAGCCAGCCGAGCGCCGCGTCGCGTTTGTCCTTGTAGTTCAGGCCGACGATCGGCACCACGTTTTTCTTCGCCAGGTCGACCAGGAGTGGATGCTCGATACGGCACGCCACGCACCAGGACGCCCACACGTTGAGCAACCACACCTCGCCCCGCATCTGACCAGGCGTGAACGACCGGCCGGGTTGCGCAAGCTGTGCCAGCTGAAACGGCGGCGCGGGCTTGCCGATGAACGGTGACGGCACTTCGCGCGGATTCAGTCCGAGCCCGACAAATAGAAACCCAGCAAGCACGATGAAGATGCAAAGTGGCAGCGCGAAACGCAACGGGGACTTGGGTTCAACCGGGGGCGAGCTTTGCGTGGCAGTGTCGATCGCGTCGCTCATGCTGCCGCCCGTCCCACGACAGCCGCTTCACGCCGCGCCAGTAGCCGGTAGCGGCGGTCCGACAAAGCAAGTCCGCCGCCCAGCGCCATCAGCACGCAGCCGGCCCAAATCCAGGTGATCAGAGGCTTGTGATAGATGCGCACGCTCCAGGCGCCCTGTCCATTCGGTTCAATCGGCTCGCCGAGCGAAACGTAAATGTCGCCCAGCACGCCGGTATCGATCGCCGCGTCGGTCATCGGCATTTTCTGCACGTTGTAGATGCGCTTTTCCGGATGCAGCGTTGTCACCGGACTGCCATCGCGCGAGACTTCGATCGAGCCGCGCGCCGCCGTGTAGTTCGGCCCCTCGACCGTGCGCGTGCCTGCAAATTTGAAGTCGTGGCCGCCGACCTTAACCGTGTCGCCAATGTTCATGCGCAGATCGCGCTCCACCTCGTAGCCGCTGACCGCCGTCACGCCGATGATGAACACGGCGATGCCGAAGTGCGCCGTCTGCATCCCCCAGTAGGAGCGGCCCTGCGCGCGCAACCGTTCGATGAGTCCGCCGCGGACGTGACGAATTCTCTCCCTGATGCCGACTGCGATCGAAGCCATGACCCAGAAGGCAAGGAAAAGTCCGACACTGATCAGCGGCGTCCAGCGCCCGGCGATCACCGGCGCAATCAACCCGGTTACGAGTGCAACGACGAACGCCCACTTCAACCGCGCCGCAAGATCCGGCAGCTCGGCCTTCTTCCAGCGCGCCAGCGGGCCGATCCCCATCAGAAACACCAGCGGGGCCATCGCGACGCCGAACACCAGATCGAAGTACGGCGGGCCCACCGAAGCCTTCGGCAACGCGAGCGCATCGAGGAACAATGGATACAGCGTGCCGAGCAGCACCGAGGCGGCGGCCACTCCCAGCAGCAGGTTGTTCAGCAGCAGGAACGACTCGCGCGACACTGTCTCGAACTTGCCGCCGAGACCGACCTTGGGGGCGCGCCATGCAAACAGCGCCAGCGATGCGCCGATGACGAACACCAGGAACGCGAGGATGAACACGCCGCGCTTCGGATCGGTCGCGAACGCATGCACCGACGTCAACACACCCGACCGCACCAGGAACGTGCCGAGCAACGACAATGAAAACGCGCAGATCGCAAGCAGCACGGTCCAGCTGCGAAAGCTGCCGCGCTTTTCAGTGACGGCCAGCGAATGGATCAGCGCAGTGCCCACCAGCCATGGCAAGAACGACGCGTTCTCGACCGGATCCCAGAACCACCAGCCGCCCCAGCCCAGCTCGTTGTACGCCCACCAGCTACCGAGCGCGATACCGAGCGTCAGGAAACACCATGCAATCGTGGTCCACGGCCGTGACCAGCGCGCCCATGCCGCATCGAGCTTGCCGCCAAGCAGCGCTGCAATCGCGAACGAGAACGCGACCGAGAAGCCGACATAGCCCATGTAGAGCAGCGGCGGGTGAAACACCATCCCCGGGTCCTGCAGCAGCGGATTCAGATCGCGGCCGTCGGCGGCGGCCGGGAACAGGCGGTCGAACGGGTTCGAGGTCAGCAGCATGAACAGCAGGAACCCGATCGAGATCACGCCCTGCACTCCGATCACGCGCGCCGTCATGTCGTCGGGAAGGTGGCGCGAGAAAACCGATACCGCGAACGTCCACCACGCCAGCATCAGCACCCACAGCAACAGCGAGCCCTCGTGCGATCCCCAGCTGGCGGCGATTCGATAGTGCAGCGGCAACTGCGAATTGGAGTTGCTGGCGACATTGACGACAGAGAAGTCGTTTGCGATGAACGACCACAGCAGGCAGCCGTAGGCAATCGTGATGAACTGCGCCCCCCCGCGTGCTGCCGGCCTCGCCACCGCCATCCAGGTGCGATCGCCGCGCGCAGCGCCGGCGATCGGCAACGCGGCTTGCGCGACTGCCAGCAGCAGCGCAAGAATCAGCGCGAAGTTTCCGATTTCAGGAATCATGGCTACTGCAGCGTCTTGCGCGCTTTGGAAGCCTGCTCCAGCGCATGTGCCGCTTCGGGCGGCATGTAGTTCTCGTCGTGCTTCGCCAGCACCTCATGCGCACGAAACACGCCATCCTCGCCCAGCTTGCCCTGCGCCACGACCCCTTTGCCTTCCTTGAACAGGTCCGGAAGGATGCCGGTGTACACGACCGGGATGATCTTTGCGGTGTCGGTCACGTTGAACTGCACTGTGAGTCCGTCTGCTTGCCGCTTGATGCTGCCCTGCTCCACCAGGCCGCCCACCCTGAAAGCCTTGCCTTGCGGCGCTTCCCGGTTGGCGATCTGAGACGGGCTGTAAAAGAAAACCAGATTCTGCTCGAACGCCGACAGCACGAGCGCGGCGGCAACGCCGAGCACCGCCAGACCGCCGATGATCAATGTCATTCGCTTGTGACGAGGCTTCATCCGGCGCTCACACCTTGTCCTGAGTTTCTCTGCAATTCAGATACTGCATGGCGACGGCGCGCCCTGAGCAGCCAGACTTCAATCGCGACCACCGCAACCACGGCGGCATACGAGCCCCAGACATAGAAGCCGTACCCACCCATCGCCCAGAAGTCCGCCGCACTTCCCCAGTTCACTTGAGCCGTCCCTGCGTCATAAGTTCCCGCGCCCACTCGCTGCGCCGCTCGCGCTCAAGCACGATACTGCTCGCACGGTGCAAAGATGCCGCAATGCTGTACATCCAGAAGGCAAGAGCCATTATCAGCATGCCGGTAAGCATTGTCGCCGCCATCGATGGCGAGCGCGTCAGACTGACGGATGAGCCCTGATGCAGTGTGTTCCACCACTGCACCGAGAAATAGATGATCGGAATGTTGATCACGCCCACCAGTGCCAGCACAGCGCCCGCCTTGTCGGCACGGCGTGGATCGTCGATCGCCGCCTGCAGCGCGATAAAACCCAGATACAGGAACAGCAGGACCAGTTCGGACGTCAGCCGCGCGTCCCACACCCAGTAGGTGCCCCAAGTCGGCCTGCCCCATAGAGACCCGGTAACCAGCGCGAGTGCGGTCATCAGCGCTCCGGTCGGGGCGATTGCGGTGGCCATCATCGATGACAAACGCGTATTCATGATCAGTCCGACCGCTGCCCAGAAGGCCATCACCAGGTACAGAAACATCGACATCCATGCCGCGGGCACATGAATGAAGATGATCCGATACGACTCCCCCTGCGTCGCGTCGGTCGGCGCCACGAAGAAACCGATGTAAAGGCCGAGCGCCGCGAGCACCGCGGCCAGCGTAAAAAACCACGGCGTCATTTTCCCGGCCAGCGGATAGAACGTTTGCGGGGATGAGAACCAGAACAGGCGTGAAGGGGATGGAACGCCGACGTTGCTCATGCTGCCCATGTTCACTCGATCGAAATGCGTAGCGCAACGGCGCCCGCCCACGGCATCAACACCGCGGCGAACAGCAGGAATGCACCCAGCAGAAGAAAGTAGGCGGCAACGCCAAGCCCGGCCGCCGCTGCGCCGACCGCGCCGGCTCCGAAAATTAGCACCGGAATGTAGAGCGGCAAAACGAGCAACGATGTTAACACTCCGCCTCCTCGCACTCCGAGCGTCAACGCGGCTCCGATAGCACCGATCAGCGACAGCACCGGCGTGCCGATCGCAAGCGACGCGACGAGTACCAAGGTCGCGTTGATGTCGAGGTCGAACGCGACGCCGAACAGCACCGCCATCAGCGTCAGCGGCAGGCCGGTCGTGAGCCAATGCGCCGCTGCCTTGCCGAGCACGATCAATGACAGTGGTTCGGACGATAAAAGCATCTGCTCCAGCGTTCCATCCGCGTAGTCATTCGCAAACAGCCGTGGCAGCGACAAAATAGCGGCCAGCAGCGCCGCCACCCATACGACACCCGCTGCGATGTCGCGCAACAGCGCCGGCTCGGGGCCGATGCCCAGCGGAACCATCGTCACTACCACGACGAAAAAAAACAAAGTATTGAGCACATCGGATTTTTGCCGTATCGCCAGCAACAGATCACGGCGAATTACCTGCCAAAAGACGTTCAGCATGTGGGTTCACCGACCCGCGCGGCTTCGCTCGCCCGCGTACCGGCGAGCTCGATATGCTGCTGACGCTGCGCTTCGATGGCAACGTCTTGATGGGTGACCAGCACTACCATGTTGCCGTTGCCGACGTGGCTTGCGATCAGTTGCGACAGCGCAGTCACGCCGCGCTGATCGAGCGCAGTAAACGGCTCGTCGAGAATCCAGAGCGGCGCCGCAGTCGTTGCAAAGAGCCGCGCCAGCGCGATCCGGCGTCGCTGGCCTTGCGACAGGAATCTAGCCATCGTGTGCTCGAACTCGCCAAGGCCGACCGCGTCGAGTGCGCGTTGCAAAGCCGCGTGATCGGTTTCCCGTCCGGCGACCGCCTGCGCGACGCGCAAGTTTTCGTGAACCGTCAGGTCGTCCTTGACGCCATTCAGGTGCCCCAGGTACACGAGATCCTTCCAGTACTCCTCGCGCTGCCGGCGAATGTTGCGGCCGCCCCACCGTACCTCACCCGCAGTCGGTTCAAGCAGGCCGCACAGCATCCGCAGCAGACTCGTCTTGCCGGTGCCGTTCGGTCCCGCGACCCGTAGCAGCGATCCCGCGTCCACAGCGAACTCGAGCCCGGAAAACAGCGTGCGTTCGCCGCGTTCGCAACCCAGCTTGATGGCATCGAGCATCGGCGGCGTTATAAGCGAAGGCAGCGCTGTGCGATAGTCGGAATATGAAGTCTCAAAGCTCATCCAGTGCGCCAGCGCTCGGAACCCCGTTGTCTCCGGCCGCATTGAAAGTGATGCTGCTCGGAGCCGGTGAGCTCGGCAAGGAAGTGATCATCGCGCTGCAGCGGCTGGGTGTCGAAGTCATTGCGGTCGATCGCTATGCGAATGCGCCGGGACACCAGGTTGCGCACCGCGCGCACGTGATCAACATGGCAGACCCCGTAGCGCTGCGTGCGCTGATCGAGGCCGAGCGGCCGGCGATCGTCGTGCCCGAAATCGAGGCCATCGCCACCGATGAGTTGGCAGCGATCGAGCGCGATGGCCTGGCACGCGTGGTGCCGACTGCGCGCGCCGCGCAGTTGACGATGAATCGCGAAGGGATTCGCCGCCTGGCCGCCGAGACGCTCGGCTTGCCGACCTCGCCATATCGCTTTGCCGATTCGCTGGAACAGCTGCGGGTAGCGATGCAGGCGGTCGGCCTGCCGTGCATCGTCAAGCCGGTGATGTCGTCGTCGGGCAAGGGCCAAAGCCGGGTTGATGCCGAGGATCAGATCGACACCGCCTGGCGCTACGCGAATGCCGCCGGCCGCGTGGCGCTCGGCCGCGTCATCGTCGAAGGCGTGATCGACTTCGACTACGAAATCACGCTGCTGACGGTGCGAGCGATCGGCCGTGACGGTGCGATCGAGACCCATTTTTGTGAGCCGATCGGACATTTGCAGGTCGCGGGCGACTACGTCGAAAGCTGGCAACCGCACACGATGGCGGCGGCTGCTCTGACCAGGGCGCGCGAATACGCAAAGGCCGTCACCGACAATCTGGGCGGGACCGGCATCTTCGGTGTCGAGCTTTTTGTCAAGCACGACTCGGTGTGGTTCTCCGAAGTCAGCCCGCGGCCGCACGACACCGGAATGGTGACGATGGCAACGCAGTGGCAAAGCGAATTCGAGCTGCACGCACGCGCAATGCTGGGTCTGCCGGTGGACACGTCGCTGTCCAGTCCGGGCGCCAGTGCGGTGATCTCTGGCGGCCGCGACGCGCAAGCGATGCGCTTCGAAGGCGTTGCCGATGCGCTCGCAATCCCCGGCACCGAGGTCAGGCTGTTCGGCAAACCCGAATCATTCGTGAAGCGCCGCATGGGCGTCGCACTGGCGCGTTCCGCCACGACGGAGGAAGCACGCGCCAAGGCGAAAGCGTGTGCCGCTGTGATTCGCCCACAGCCTGTGTAATCGCACCAAACGGTACGATTAACGGCGCAATTCCGCGTATGGCCGGCCGCGGAGCGCGGTCTACAATGCCGCCCTTCGCGCGCATCAATTCTGTACCTCAACAGCGCTCGATCCCTGCCGCCATGAAAATACTCGTTGTCGACGATCATTCGCTTATCACCGATGCGCTAAGCGTCCTGTTTCTGGATCTCGACCCATCGGCCGAGGTCATCACGACTCGCACCGCTGAAGGCGCACTCAAGATCCAGGATGAGCAGCCGGAGCTGGATCTTGTCGTGCTCGATCTCGGAATGCCTGGCGTCTCCGGAACTGCCCTGCTCGAAGCGATGGTGGCCAAGGCGCCCGAGATGAAGATCCTCGTACTGTCGGGCAATCAGGATCAGCGCAGCGTGATGCGGGTGCTGCAGCTCGGCGCGGCGGGTTTCGTGCCGAAGTCGATGGCATCGGACACGTTGTTGTCGGCCGTCAAGTTTGTACTCTCCGGCGGCGTCTACATTCCGGCGGATTTGCTGGAAGAGGTCAATCGTGCCGGCATCTTCGGCAACTCGGAGCGCGCGCGCGACCAGGACGGCGGCCGTGTCGAACTGACGGAGCGTCAGCAGCAGGTGTTGCAACTGCTGGCGCGCGGCGCGCCGATCAAGATCATCTGCCGCGAGCTCGGTTTGTCCGAGGGCACGGTAAAGACGCACGTGACAGCGATCTATCGCGCCTTTGGCGCGTCGAATCGCACCGAGGCGCTGCTCGCTGCGCGCCGGCACGGCTACGACATCGGCTGATCCGGGTTACTCCTGCGTTGCATCGCTTGACGCCGGTTCCTGCGCCGGCGGTCTCACCATCGGCAGAGTCGTCAATCCCAGCATCTCCGCCAGCGTGTTGTTCAACACGGCGGCCGTCGTGGGCTTTTGCAGAACCGTCGGCTCCTCGACCCGGCTCCGCGCTATGGCCGTCGTCATCGTCGGACTAAGCTCCATCCGTTCGTGCATCACGCGCTGAAACTCGGACTGCACGTCGACTCCCTGCACCGCCGTCAGCATCGCGACCGGGATCGGAAATCCGACCAGCTCGCGAATCCTGAAGACGGCTTCCACGCCGCTGATCGAATGCGGGCCCAGGTTGTGATCGGCCAAAATGGCGTCGATCCGCTGCTGCACGCTGATGCGCTTGATCAGCTGCGCGTTATATCCGGTCGACGGCACGACCTCGGCGCCCCACGATTTGATCAGGCGCGTCAGGCTGTTCAGGATCTCGGCGTTATCCTCGATGACCACGAACGTGAAGCCGTTCAGCGGCCGGATTGCCACGTCAATCGTCTCGGGCGCGCCGCGCTTGATGCGGATCGGTGCGCTCGAACGCGGCACTTCGACGCGGAATACCGTGCCGGTGCCGGGCCGTGTCGTGACGATCAGCGGATGGCCGAGCAGCCCGCAGATGCGCTTGACGATCGACAGCCCGAGGCCGAATCCTGAGCCGCTGTTTTCCGCCTTCGAGCTTTCGCCGCGGTAAAACTCCTCGAAGATGCGGTCGAGCTCGCCCTGCTTGACACCGGGCCCGGTATCCCAGATCTCGAGGCTGATCAATCCATTGCGGGGCCGCGCTGCCAGCAACACTCCGCCGCGCTGCGTATACCGAATCGCGTTGGCCAGCAGGTTACGAATCACTCGTTGCAGCAGCAGCGCATCGCTATCGATCGCGACGCCACCGCGACGTATGCGCAATGAAAGCCCCTTGGACGCGGCGAGCGGAGTGAACTCCTGCTCGAGCAGCGAAAACATGTCGTCGATCAACACCTGCTCGACTCTTGGTTGAATCGAACCCGAGTCGAGCCGGGAAATTTCGAGCAGCTCTTCGACCAGCTTCGATAGCGTTTCGACCGCCGTCGAAAGATTGTTGACCAGCGGCTCGAGCGGGCCGTGCGCCCGCTTCTTCAGCAGCGACACATAGATGCCGATCGCCTGCAGCGGCTGCCGCAGATCGTGGCTGGCGGCCGCGAAAAACTGCGTCTTCGAGCGCGTGGCATTTTCCGCTTCGCGCCGCGCGTCTTCGGCCATGCGCTTCTCGGCCACCAGCTGTTCGACCAGCACCTCGTTCTCGTAGGTGTTCTTGACCGATTCGAACACCGCGTTGCCGAAGTCGCGGCCATACAGCACCGTGAACAGGAACACCGC
>JBGSWY010000052.1:0-6399 GCA_041751715.1 Burkholderiaceae bacterium | reverse complement strand
GCGCCGGTCGATGCGCTGCGTGCATGGCTCGATCTTCAGCCGATCCAGCTCGCACGCCTGGCCTCAAACTGGAACCTGCGCGATGACGAAGTTCGCGAACTGGTCGACGCCAGCGGGGCGCATGTCGCTGCCGGCGTCGCCCTGTCGGCCGTGCAATGGCAGCGTTTGCGCAGCGAGGTGATGGCGGCGATCGGGCTTGCGCATCAACGCGAGCCCGAGATGCCCGGTGTCGAGCAGCAACGCCTGCGACGCATGGTCGCGCCCGCGCTCGATACGGATGTTTTCGCGGCGGTGATCGACGAGCTGCTGAAGCAATCGTCGCTGCAGCGGCGCGGCGCGTTTCTCGCGCTGCCGTCGCATACCGCCGAGCTGGCGAAGGATCAGCGCGTGCGCTGGGAGCGCATCAAGCCGCTGCTGAACGATCGAAAGTTCGAGCCGCCGCGCGTGCGCGACATCGCGCGCGAAACCGGCATCGCGGAGATCGAGGTTCGGAATCTGCTCAAGACGGTTGCGCGCACCGGCGATGTCGCGCAAGTGGCGCACGATCATTTTTTTCTGACGACCGCCGTTGCGGAGCTGGCCGATATCGCGGGCAACGTCGCCGAGCGTCACGGTGCCGCCCGCGCCGCCGAGTTTCGCGATCAGATCGCCACCGGGCGCAAGCTCGCGATCCAGATCCTGGAATTCTTCGATCGCGTCGGTTACATGCGCAGAGTGCGCGACGATCACCTGGTACGGCGCGCCAACCCATGGCGAGGCTAATATGATTTCGCGCGACGTAAAAAACTTGGAAGAGTGTCGTGTCCCGGTGGGCCGGCCAGACTTCAAATCTGGTAGGGGTTGCCAGCAATCCCTGGTGGGTTCGACTCCCATACTCTTCCGCCAGGACAGCGCGCTGCGCTGTCCGGGCGGTTGCGGCGCTCTGCGCCGCCCGCACTATGAAGAACGAGTGGGCGCAGGGGCCCGGGCCCGCAGCCGGGGAAGCTCATACTCGTCCCCCGGCCAGCGCGTGGGGTTGATCCGGTCGTGCTGCCCTAGCCAGTGGAGGGTCTCTGAATAGCGAATTGGATCGGCTTGCACCGGACGTGCTGTACGCGCCCGAGCAGGATATGTGGGTGCGCTTCGATGCCGACGGTCTTGCGCGGATCGGCGCAACGCACCTGGTGTCGGCGCACGGACAGTTCATGTTGTTCACTCCACGGCCGGTCGGGAGCACGATCGATCGCCACCGCTCGCTTGGCGTGATGGAAACCGGCAAGACCGCGGTGGCGATTCACGCTCCGTTGTCATGCCGCATCGTCGAAGCCAACGCATCTGCGGTCGACAATATTCATCTGATCATTACCGATCCGTACGGCGCGGGCTGGCTGTTCCGTGTCGAGCCGACTGCGCTCGACGCAGAGCGTGCGGCACTGATGGACATCGCCACCTATCGTGAGTGGTTGCAGCCGCGGCTTGCCGAGAAGCTGGTGCCGCCGATCGACGATTTTTACACCGAAGATTTCGATATCGATCCCAATCGAGGATATTGATTGCGTGAACACGGCGGCCGACAAGCTGGTGATCGTGCTGTGGTCGTCCGGACCGGAACGGCCTGCATTGGCGGCGGCTCCGTTCGTCTATGCGCTGGCCGCGCGCGCTTTGGAAGTCGAAGTCGACATGCACTTCACTTCGACCGCCGTGCGCTGGCTGCTGCCCGGCGTCGCAGACGGCGCCTACACCGATGCCGAACGCACCAAGACCGTTGCCGATTTCATTCGTGAAGTCAAAGCGGCCGGCGTGCGGCTGTTCGCGTGCGGGATGGCAATGCATGAGCACGCGCGGGATCAGATGCTGATCGCCGAGTGCGACGGCCACGCGGGTGCTGCTACCGTTGTTGCCGAGGCGATGAACAGCCGGACGCGGACCCTGGTCTTTTAAGCTCGCCCGTTTAGATGCCGCATTTCGACGCATTTCGACCCGTCAGCACTATTAAGCGGCTTTGCGCCCGTGCCGATGCTTCAGTCAGGCACAGCGCAGGAGGCGGCAATGTCGGACGATGTCGAAGACGGTACGGATTCCAGCGAGGATCTGCATCTGCTGGCGGGTATCGTGGGGCTGGTTTCATTGGCGCTGGTCGCGACCGCGCTGTTTTCCTGACAAAACCAGCTAAACGCAGTTCACTACGATGCCGTCGCGCACTTCCAGCGCGCCGCTGGCCGCCAGTTCATCGACCTGGCGCCGCATGAATTCAGCAAACGGCAATCGAAAATAGTCCTGGTTGACGGTCTCGGCATAGTGCGTTCCGCAGAAGCGATCGATCAGATCGTGCAGGCTGATCTCGCGCACGATCAACAAGTGAAACTTGATCAGCGTCCGGATCACGTGACGCGCGTTGCGTTGCGGGCTCTCTTCTAGCGCGTCGAGACGCTGAAACGCGCGCTCAAGCGCCAGATGGACATCGGTGAACGGCGCGCCGTGGCCCGGCACCACAAGCCGTGGCCGCAGATCCTGGATCAACTGCAGGATGGCGCGCTGCTCGGCAAACCCCGACCCGCCTTCGACCTCTGGAAATATCGCGCCAAAGCCGTGCTCCCAGAGTGCGTCTGCGGAGATGAGCGTAAGGTCATGCGCATTCCACAGGACGATGGAATGCGGATCGTGCCCGGGCGACGCTAGCGCCTGCCATTCCTGACCGCTCATCTGCAGCTTGTCTCCCGGCCGGATCAGAGAGTCGTACGAGAATCGATCGCACGATTGAGCGCATGCGGCATAGCCGAGCGTCGCTTCATCCCAGCGCATGACTGCCGGGGCGTGTCCGGGCGGAATGACGATCGCTGCGCCCAGCTCTCGCTTGAGCAGCGCATTGCCGCCGCAGTGATCCGAATGCAGGTGCGTATTGATGATCTGTGTGAGCACCCGCCCTTCCAGCGCGCGGCGCACGAGTTGCAGTGTCTGATCGCTGTGCGTGACGTAGCCGGTGTCGATCAAGGTCGCAGAGTGGCGATCGTCGAACAGCAATATGTTGTTCGAGGACACCCAGCCGCGCTCGAGCACGCACATTCCTGAAGGCAGGGATGTTGCTGCAGCCGTCACTCCGGTAGACGCCGCAGCGCCAGCTGGGTCCAGACCGAGCGCTTCTGTTCATCGCTCATCTGCGACCACTGCGCGATTTCATCGATCGTGCGCAAGCAGCCTTCGCACCAGCCGGTGCGTGCATCCATGATGCACACTGAAATGCACGGCGATGACACTGTTGAGTGCTCGGGCAACAGCGTCATCCGGGCTGCTCAGGCGACCGCACTGCGCTTTGCCTGCAGCCCCTGGTTGAAGCGGGCCGCATCGATGATCACGCGCTCGTGCGTCCCTTCGGAGATCGGCTCATGACCGTCGTGCGCGCTGGCCCGAAACGTCACTTTGCGGCCATCGACCGTGAGCACTTCGCAATGCACGCGCACCGTCAGGCCGGGCGGGGTCGCGGCGATGTGCGAGAAGTTGACGTGCGTGCCGACCGACTGCTCGCGCGGCCAATCGAGGAACGGCTTGATCGCCAGCTGGCATACGCCTTCCATCAGTCCGATCAGAAACCCGGTGGCGAACACCTCGGGCATCTCGCGGAACTCGTGCCACTCCGGGTACAGACGCGGCACGGTCTTGCTGTCCGGCACGGTGTAATTGAAGTCGAACTGGATGCCGGGTTTCAGATCGGGCGACATGATCAAGCTGCGAGCTTTGCGGTGATCGCATTGCCGGCGCGAGAATGCGCCTTGCGGTTCAGAATGCCACTGATCCACTGGCCGGCCGCCACTGCCTTTTCAAAGTCGATGCCGGTTTCGATACCGAGTCCGTTCATCAGATACAAAACGTCCTCGGTGGCGACATTGCCTGTGGCTCCTTTCGCATACGGGCAGCCGCCGAGGCCAGCGATGCTGGAATCGAAGCTCGAGATGCCGAGCTCGAGGCATGCATACACGTTCGCGGTCGCCATGCCGTAGGTGTCGTGGAAGTGCCCGCTGATGGCGTCGAGGTCGTAGATACCGAGTGCCGCCTCCATTACGCGCTTCGTTTTCTCCGGCGTGCCGGTGCCGATCGTGTCTGCGACGCCGATATGCTGCACACCGATTTCCTTCATCAACTTCGCGACATGCGCTACCGCGGCCGGCTCAACCTCGCCTTGATAGGGGCAGCCCAGGGCACATGAGATGGCGCCGCGAATCCGGATGCCTTGCTGTTGCGCTAGCGCGGCAACCGGGCGAAAGCGTTCGATCGATTCGTCAATTGAACAATTGATGTTCTTCTTCGAAAACGCCTCGCTGGCAGCCGCGAACACGACGATCTCGTCGGCTTTCGCCGCGAGGGCGCCTTCCAGACCTTTGGCGTTCGGCACCAGCACCGAATAGGTGACGCCGGGCCGGCGTCGAATGCGCGCCATTACTTCGGACGCGTCGCTCATCTGCGGCACCCATTTGGGCGAGACGAACGATGTCACCTCGATGCTCGTGAAGCCGGCCTCGGTCAGCCGATCGACCAGTTCGACCTTGACGTCGGCCGGAATCATCTGCTTCTCGTTCTGCAGGCCATCGCGCGGGCCGACATCGACGATCCGCGCGCGTTTGGGAAGTATCGTCATTGCGTGCTCCAAAGCAATGCGCCATGTTAGCGCCGCTAGGTATCTCTATCTTTGCGTCAGAGAACGAGCGCGACCCGGGCGTCTGCGGTAGATTGACGTTCACCATGCTGCCTCGTCCCGCGCCTTCAGTCTCTAACCCACTTCCGAAGACGCCCTTTTCGCAGCTGACCGCCATCGTCACGTTCGCCGTGGTGCTTGGCATCCTGTATTACGGCCGCGATGTACTGATTCCGCTCGCGCTGTCGGTGCTGCTTAGTTTTTTGTTGGCGCCTGCGGTGCGCTGGCTCGAGCGGCGGCGTGTGCCACGCGTCGTCGCAACCACGGTGATGGTGGGTCTGTCGTGCTGCGTGATAGCAGGCCTGGTCTGGGTTTCGGTCACTCAGATCCTGAACCTTGCGGCGAGCTTGCCCGAGTACAAAAGCAATATTCAGAGCAAGATCGCCAGCTTGCACTCGAACCCGGACAGCAGTCTCTCCAAGGCACAGCGCACGATTACCGAAATTACCACGGAGATAGCGAAGCAGGATGCCGAGGCCGCCGCACCACCGGCCGTGGCGTCGGGCCGCCCGAAGGCGCAACCGGGCCCTCCGGTTCCAGTGACGATCGAAGCGGCGCCGCAAGCGTCGCTTCAAATCCTGCGGGATCTCATTACCCCGTTGATCGTGCCTCTTGCAGTCGCCGGCGCCGTGATCCTGTTCACGTTCATCATGCTGCTGCGGCGCGAGGATCTGCGTGACCGGCTGATCCGCCTGGTCGGGTACGGGCAGCTTACCGTTACCACGCAGGTTTTCGAGGAGGCGGCTGATCGGGTCAGTCGTTACCTGCGCATGCAGCTGATGGTCAATGTCAGCTACGGGGTACCGGTCGGCATCGTGTTGTACGCGATCGGCTTGCCGAATGCAGCGCTGTGGGGACTGCTTGCCACAGCACTGCGCTTTATTCCCTACGTCGGGGCGTGGATTGCAGCCATGATGCCGATCGCTCTCGCGTTTGCGATCTCGGACGGTTGGTCGCTGGTGGTGTGGACCGTGGCCGTGTTCCTCGTGCTCGAACTTATAAGCAACAACATCGTCGAGCCGTGGGCATACGGCGCAAGCACCGGGCTTTCCGCGGTCGCGGTCATTGCGGCGGCGATCTTCTGGACCTGGCTCTGGGGCACCGTTGGACTGCTGCTCGCGTTGCCGTTGACCGTCGTCCTGGTGGTGATGGGACGCCACCTTCCGCAGTTCGCGTTCCTTAGCATCATGCTCGGTGATGAGCCGGTGCTCTCTATGCAGGACCGCGTTTATCAGCGCTTGCTCGCGCGCGATCAGGAAGAAGCCGCCGAGCTTGCCGAAGCGTATGTCGGCGAGCACGGACTCGAAGCTCTGTTCGAGGACGTGCTGATTCCGGTGCTCGGCCTTTCCGAGCGGGATCGCCATAGCGGTGCGCTGACCGAGGAGCGCACGCGATTTGTCTTCGACACCATGCGCACGCTGGTGGAAGACTTGTCCGAGCCGCCCGCAGAGAAGGTGAGCCCGGCCGTGTCGCTCGACGGGAAGCCGATTCTGCAGGAGGTGCTCGGGCCGGCCAGCGTGTGCATTGTGCCCGCGCGGGATGAAGCGGACGAAATCGTCGGAGCGATGCTGCTGAGATCCCTCACGACGCGCGGGGTCGCGGGCGAGTTGCTGACGACCCACGTGCTCAAGAGCGAAGTGCTCGATCGGGTGGCAGAGATCGCGCCACAGGCGGTCTACATTTCCGCGCTGCCGCCAGCCGCGGTTTTGCACGCGTCATTTTTCTGCAAGCGG